>CALMCD010000194.1 GCA_937863075.1 uncultured Rhodoferax sp.
GAATACGTGGATGAGGAATACGTGGGGTAAGCGGCTTGGTAACGCGCTTGATAATACGCGGCTTCTTCGTTTTTTCCGAGGATTTGGGCACTGCGAATCACGGCATCCACCACGCGCGGTTCGGGGGAAAAATGCAATAACTCGGTGGATAAATCGTGAATAAACACCGCATTATCGGGCGTTAAAGGGGTGGTGGTAAATTCGGCAAATTGGTGCTGACCTGTGAAAAACCACGTTGTGCGCACGCGGTTAATCGTATCTTCTTGGTAGGCGGCATCGCGGTTTTCGACGGGCATATAAATCTGGCTGATACGCCAATAATCCCACAACGCCAATGCCAATACCGCACCGATGACGGTCGTTCCCAACGCCATGCCGGTTGCCACAGGAATTTGAAGCATCGCTTTGCGCAGGGTGTCTAAAACACCGCTCAAAATCGCCACGCACAGCACCACCGCCATTTGAAACGGGCCATACCACAGCGGATATTCCAGCAAACTGTGCAAACCAATCACCGCCAAAATGCCCCACGCCATTTGCCGCGTCGGGTCGCGCTCTTGCCACGGTTTGGCGGTTCCGATGAGCCACACCAGCCCGCCGCACACCAGCAGCGCAACGGGAACGCCCAATTCGACCGCCAAATGCAAGGGCAGATTATGGGCGTTGTCCAAAATCTCGCAAAACCGCGCACTGCCTTCGGGGTAGAGCGTGATGAAATGCGCGTAATCCAACTCGCCCCAGCCCCAGCCGAACCACGGTTTTTGCGCGATGAGGTACAGCACGTTCGACCACAGCACCTTGCGGCTGCTGCATCCGACGTTTTCACCCAGCCGCCCCATCAACCCCGCTGAATCAACCTGCGTGAGCAGTTTCAATTCCAGCGGCAAAAGGAATAATCCCACGCCGTAAAGTGCCAACGCCATGAGCGCCAGAAAGCCGATTTTTTCCGTTCCTTGGCGTTGCCACCACAGGCACAGCAGGGCGATCAAAATCCATTGGCTCAAACCCGTGCGTGAACCGCTGGCGGCATTGCCCAGCGCGAGCAAAATCAAACCCAAAGCGATGGCAACACCCACGTCGATGCGGAAGGCCACCCTCTTGGACGTAGCCCACCACAACGCCACCAGTAAACCGATGCTGGTCAAGGTCGCGTATTGATTGCGTTGGCGCAGATTGCCGAATGCCTCCCCCAAGCGCGTGCCATTCGCCCATACACCCAGCCATTCGGTTGCACCAAAGTATTGCAACAATCCCAATACCGCGCTCAGCCCTGCTGCTGTCAGCCACGCGCTGGTACTCACCCGCACGAGTTGGGACGTATCCATCAACGTGACGACAGAAATCAGCATCAACAGGCAAATCGTGGAGAACAACCACGGCAGCACCGCCGGCGTAGGGCCAAAGGTAAACGGATTCAGCCACGGCAGGGTGATAGCCGCAAAGGCGAAGAAAGAGTGCATAAATCAATACGGGTCGATGGGCAGGTACGCTACGACATCGGCGGTTTGGGCATCCAAGACCATCGTCCAGAAGGTTTTGCGTGCGACCAAGGGAAGGTAGACCAAACCGTCGGTATTACTGCGCCCCAGTTTCTGCATTGCGGTATCCACTATCGGAGCCAAGGCAGGGCGTGCTTTCAAAGTCGCCAAGGGTTTCGCCACCCGCAGCACATCGGCACGCGATTGGGCATAGGGTTGCCAGAAATCGGGACGCGCACCCAGCGCAAGGCCGCGCAACGCCAGCATGGTGGCTTCCATGCTTTCGTTGTTATCGCGGAACGGACGCATGCCCAGCAGTGTCGGGCCAGTGAGGGGGAGCGCGTCGATGTTCGCGGGGGTTTGGCTGAGTAACACTTCCGGCACATCAATTGCATGAATCACGCGGAAACGGTCGATTTCAAATACGGAATGCACCGGACGCGCCACAAATACCGTCCACATCCCATACCCCAGCGCACTGAGTTGCAGCAAACCGACAATCGCCAAATCGCGCCGCAATTCCGTCCACGGTTTTTTCCGGTTGAAGACCGCAAAGGTGATCAACGGCCCCAAAATCACATCGACCGTTACCAGCAAGAAGAACAATTCCCGCCCGCCCGCGATCTCACGGTAGGGGTAGGGATACCAAACTCCGAACACAATAGCCGCCGCCAGTGTCGCCACCAGCAGGCTCAGACTCAGGTGAATGCCCGCCGCTTTCAGGCGTTCTTTCCAAGCAAAAGTAGAAATAGAAGTTGCAGGAGTTGCAGGAGTTGCAGGAGTTGCAGTCATAGTGATAATTTTCGTAATTGCGAGGCGCACGTCTGGTACGAATTTTCGCCGAATAAGGCGCGTATCGTAGCCAACTCGTGCGGTACGTTCGACTTACGCCCTTTCCACGCCAGTGCCTGCGTATAGCGACACCAGACGATGGGATCGGCAAAACGCCGTGCGGTCGCCCCTAATAATTGCACATCGGCATCGGGCATGGTGGCGCGTACCGCCATGCTATGGGATTGCAGCAGCGCGTCCAGTTGCGTGAGCAGCACGGGGCGGGACAGTTGGTAATCGGCCGGAGCGTAATCGGTAATTCCCATCGCACGGTAGCGCACGACGCGAAAATCTTCTTCGATGCGGTGGTATTCATACCCCGTCCACAACCCAAGGGGAAGCACGACCGCCAACCCCGCCATCGCCGCACGGCGGGAAAGACGCAGGGGTGCAGCCGAAGCGATTTCCGCCTCAACCACGCCGATGAGCAACCCTGTCGTGATCAAAAAATACGCATACGCAAAGGGGTATTCCAACAGGCTGTGAATGGTGATCACCAATAAACCCGCTATCGCGCCCACGGCATGGGGGGTACGGGCTTGGCGCAGGCGGCTGATCCACCAATACGCCACCATCCCGCAAAGCCCTAAACCCAGCGGAATGCCGTTCCACGCCAGTAAGTCGATGATCCCGTTATGGGCATAGCCGCCGAGGATGGCATCGGGGTGGGCGATCGCTCCGGCGGCTTGGGCGCTGGGGGTTTGGTTCCAGCCGTATCCCCACCAAGGAGATTGGGCAATGGCATGACCGATTTGTTGCCACAAATCCCACCGCTGGCTGATCGGAGCCGTGGTTTGCAGGCCGCGCACACTCGCCCCCCGCAGTGCCTCGGAAACATACGGCAATGCCAGTGTGCCGATCACAAAAAGCACGACCCATGTTCCGATCGCAACACGGTGAACGCGGTGTCGTGTACGCACCATCCACCACAACGCCGCGACGACTGCGCCCACCATGCCGCTGCGCGATTGGGAAAGAATCAAACCCAGCGTTAAAAAGGCAATGGCAATCCCCACGACTCCGCGCTGCATCACGCCACGTTCTAACGCATAAATCAACGCCACCATGCCGAGGAGTAACAAGGTCGCCAACTGGTTCGCTTGACCGAGATTGCCCATCGCACGGTCACCTTGTTCCACCGCAACCGCGAATCCACCCCACAAAACGCCCTCCAGATTGAACCATTGCGCCACCCCAATCGCCGTGGAAACCAGTGCCGCGATCCAAAGACTGTGTATCCAGCTCCGTGAACCCGCATAACCAATGCCCACAGCCCCCGCTAAACCGAGCAGGTAAAGTGAAGCCATCCAAGCATCTCCACCAAACACCACAATGCCCCCCGCGTATTGCAACCACGGCAGCAGCGCGATACCTGCTATCCATAAGCTAATTCGGGGGAGAGAGAATGAAGGCAGCAGCCCCAAACCCAAACCCAAACCCAATAAACCAAAAAAGGCGAGCCATTCCGAATGGAAGTTAATCCAAGGGCGGTAATGGTCATACGCCAACCACGACAGGGTGAGTGCGACAACCCCACCGATGGTGAAACGAGATAAAAGAGAGGATAGAAAACGTGTAGTCATAAAAAAACCCGCCGAAGCGGGTTTTAGGGTCATACGCAGTGCGCCGTAACGCAGCTTACATATTAAGACTGGGTAGCACGGCAAGAACCGGGCAAGTACTTGGGACTCATGCCGCTGGTAGCGCCAGGACCACAAACCCAAGAGTTCACCGCAGCACCAGCCACAGGAGCGGAGCAGCCAGTGAAAGTTGTAGCAGCGTTAGAGCAAGGCTTCATCGCAACCGTTGTACCGTCGATAGC
>CALMCD010000195.1 GCA_937863075.1 uncultured Rhodoferax sp.
CCGCCACCGCCCGCGAGGTGAGCATTTACAAGGGCGAGAAGTTTTCTGACCACGCGCCGATTACGGTGGAATACGCATTATAAAAGGTAACTGTAAATTACGCCGCTGACAATGTAGGGAAATATATTTTTCGGCGGTCACGCACAATTTTTGGTAAATATTTGTTTTTAGAGTGTGCATTACCAATACCCAGTAGTTCGTAAATCGAACCACCGATCCCAGGGACAACCTCTTCGCCACTTAAACTCTTATCAGTATCTGTTGCGAAGTGAATAAATTCAAATTTATCAGATATTGAATCAGGGAATTCATTCTTTAGTCGGCATTCTGCACCTTCTAGCATAACAGGTGATACAACAAAAATCTGATTCGGTTTGGAGTGAGATATAGCGCGGGCAATATTGGTTTTTACTACACATGCACCTGATATTATGGATTTCACCACAACAAAAATGGGATGCTCGTTATTATATTCTTCTTCGTATGCTTTAACTATTGGGGCACTGGATATGCCATTATGATTTACACGTTCATTCCATATACACATCATCCGTGTTCTCACCGACTCATGATTTTTCAGCTCTTCTTCCAATTTTTCAATGATTCCCCGTGCTAAAAAATCTGCATCCTCAACAGTGCAAATAACGAAAACATCCCTCCCTTTTAGGGATGCTATTTTAGGAAAAAACGCTGATGCCAAATGTGAGCCAATCTCACGCATGGCTTCGCGGTATTGCGGGACTTGATCCTTTAGAGATGGGAGATTTTCTACCAAAGAGCGTGCACTTGGATTTGCATTTGCGAATGGGGTGAATGTTCTGCTCATGGTAATTCTTCTCCATATTGAATATCATTCAGAATTTTTTCAAATTCATCAAATTCTTTAGGTTCTTTTTCGATTATTTGATTTTGGAGCTTTTCAAATTGCGATTTAGACTTATGGTCGGTTCCAAAAAAACCGGACATACCAAAGCCAAACCAATGAAATCCCCCTCTTTCAATACTATATGTTAGTCCTTGAATACGGTCAAGGGTGCTTTGGAATTGAGGTTTCAGTTGTTCCTTTTTAAAATCTAAAGTGCTAGGAAAAAGTCTCAATTGGCAGGGGTACATTTTACGAACGTCCTGTAAAATTTCTTTCACAGACGCACCACAGGGATAATTGTTGAAGCCAGCTATTAGTGCATGAAAAACTCCAATCAAAATATCAAGTGTGGGTTGCTCAATGTAAGCCAGTTTAGACAGTTCACCTTGAATACATTTATCTTCCAATACCAGTTTATTTACACTACCATGCCACGGAAAATAATAGACAAACGAGTGTTTTTTTATTCCTTCTGGTATAGATTTTTTCAATTTATCTGCTAAATTGTCACATGAAACAATTATATTCGTAATAGGATCGGGTTCTGTTAATTTTGTAGATAATTCATATTGTTTTTTAAAATCATCCTTCAGTGAATCCCAACTTACATTTAACGCATTTTTAATTTGGTAGTAACTTGTTTTAGTTTTTGTTTGAATTCGCACATCATCAACAAAACAAAAATACTGCCCTTGTATATGGGGATTCTCTGCATTCCAATCATCAACTAGACGAACAGCTGCTTCTACTATTTTTGTACCAATGAAAGAATCTTCGTAACGTATCCCTTTGTTACCGTTTTTTCCACCTTGGTGTTTGTTAGCAACATATTTGATACCCGCATCACCAAAGTGGCTACGAATAGCGTCGATCATCGTGTCATTCACGCCTATGTCCATGCCTATGCTTTCTAGCTTCTACTTCAATACCCTTGATTGTTTTCATGAAACTTACAATATACTTTCGTTTTATCACCTTTTTAACCCATGATCCAAAATGATGATTCCGTCCGGCAAGTAATTGCTTCCCAACTGATAGCGCACAACCAAGGCGTAGCGGGTGCTAGTGGGCATCAGGTATTGGGGAT
>CALMCD010000196.1 GCA_937863075.1 uncultured Rhodoferax sp.
AAGACACCAATGGCCCTTGGAGTAATACACCATTAGCCGATACCACGGTGATTGGGACTATCCCCTCTAATCCTAATGCGGTCTATGCAACCTGCCGCCGTGCGAATGCCATGTATATTACCGATGGTTATTACAATGATTCCACCACGACAGTAGAGGAGAAAGGTATTAAAGATGTGGATGGAACCTCCACCACCGAACCCACGGTGACATCGGATACGGGCGGTGCAGTCTATACGCCCGCCAATCCGTATAAACAAAGTGCCAGTAGCACTTTTGCCGATGTAGCAATGTATTATTGGATTAAGGATTTATTCCCCGGATTGGATAATAAGGTCAAACCGGTCACCGGAGAAAATCCCGATCGTGCCTTTTGGCAACACATGAACTTCTGGGCGATTGGCTTGGGTGTAGTGGGTACGATTGACATCAGCACGCCCGCAAAACAAAAAACTGAGTTAGACGCCATCACCGCAGGAACCAAAAGCTGGCCTGTTCCCAGCACCAATCAACCCTCCACGCTGGATGATATGTGGCACGCTGCGGTCAATTCACGCGGGGGATTTTTGAATGCAGGGAACACCAAGGAATTACAAGCAGCTATCAATGCCATGATGGGGCAGATGCTGAAGGCATCCTCCTCTCAAGCTGGTGTGGCGGTTTCTACGGCGAATTTGGATACGGGAACGATGAAATACGTCCCTACCTACACCACCGGAAATTGGTCGGGTAATTTGATTGCGTATGAACTCAATAATGACCCCCTCGCAGGGGCCATTGGTAAAGTGAAGACCCCCGCTCTGTGGCAGGCTGAAACCTTGGATGCCACCACTGAATTGGAAACAGCCAACACCCTATGCCCCTCTCCTACCGACACCGCTAAATGCCCCGCCAGCTTGACGGTTGCTAATACCGTCACGCGGGCTGCTAACCGCAACATCTTTGTGGGCAACGGTGCAACCAGCGGCACACGAGCCGTTCCATTTACCTATTCGGATATGAATGGAGCGAGTCTGATCAGCTCCATCACCCCCGGTGTTGTCGGACAGGTGATTGACGATACCCTTATCAAATACCTGCGTGGCGATAAAAGCCAAGAAGGAACCAATGGAAGCCGCGCTTACCGTTCACGCTTTACCACGCTAGGGGATGTTGTTAATTCAACCCCCAATTTCGTGCGACCTGCGAACGATTATGGTTATTCCTCCCTCCCCGGATACACCAACTTCCTTGCAACGAAGGGAGCGCGTACTGAGGGCGCGGTATTTTTTGGAGCCAACGACGGTATGCTGCATGCACTGGCGGAAACCAATGGGCGTGAAGTGTTTGCCTATGTTCCCAAAGCGGTGCTGAACAAAATCGCACTGTTGGCTGTCTCGTCCTACGGAAGCAATAACAACCACCAATACTTTGTTGATGGCCCTATCAACCAAGGTGACTATTACAGTACCAGTGCCAGTGCATGGCGCAACGTCATCACGGGTACAACCGGTGCTGGTGCCAAAGCGGTATTCGCACTCAATGTCACTGCACCCACCAGCATGGATGCCAGCAGCGTGCTGTGGGAAATCTCCAATACCACGACAGACTTCAGCGAACTGGGTTACGTTTTGCATGATGTGCATATTGGCCAAATGCGGGATGGTTCTTGGGCCGCCGTTTTTGGCAATGGCTACGAAAGTGCCTCCAAAAAAGCGCAGCTTTTTATTGTCAATATGGACACAGGGGCGCTTTTGAAGGTGATCGACACCAAAGCAGGCTCCAGCAGCACACCCAACGGTCTGGGCGGTGTGCGTGTGGTAAAAAATGGTTCAGGTGAAATCATTGGTGCTTACGCAGGCGATTTGCTGGGCAATTTGTGGAAATTCGATCTCTACGATACCAATCCAGCCAACTGGGGAACGGGTTATGGAACTGCGTCTGCACCCAAGCCCCTGTACATCACCAAAAATGCAACGGGCGGAACGCAGCCGATTACCGCACTGCCTTATGTGATGTCCCATCCCAGTGGCGGTTATGTCGTGGTGGTATCCACTGGTAAATTGTTTGAAGACAACGACCTGAACGATACGTCGTCTCAATCCACTTACGGCCTTCGGGATGTCAAAACCTTTGGTTCAACCCCCCCCAATCCTTCCGGAGCCAGCCAAATCGTAGGAACTTCCACATTGGTGGAACAAACCATCAGCGACGTGAACACCATCAACCAATCGGTCACCGCGTTCGATGGAACCACCTCCACCCAGGCGATTACCTTCTACAGTATTTCATCCAATGCTATTGATTGGTCTACCAAAGATGGTTGGTATTTCAACCTCCGGAATTCGGGGCAGCGTACCGTCTTTCCGGTGGATTCAATGGTCAGTGGTTTTGAACGCCTCGTTCGGGTCGATACCGTACAACCCGGTGGTACTGCCAGCGACCCCTGTGCAACAGCTACCTCGGCAGTGGGTGCAACGTACATCATTGATGCCATGACGGGTGGTTCACCACAAGGCACCCTACTCGATACCAATGGCGATGGATCGGTGATTGATGGAACGCTGGGTACTAACATCGCCAATGCCGATATCGCCAATGCGTCGGGCTACACCACGGCAGCAGATGGACGCAATATCTCCATCTTACGCCAAGCCAGCAGTACGACCACCATCAAAGATGTGTACGATGAGAGTTCGGGTGGGGAAGCACGCGGATTAAAAATTGACCTGTGTCTCCTGAAATTGGCAACCACTGCTTTAGAGATTCAATCATGCTGCAACCAAGGGGGTAAGCGTGCCGAACCTTATTTGTCACTTTGTACCCCTGCCAAACGCACATGGCGACAGCTATTTATGCGTTAATCGTGTGATCAATCTGTGATCAATCTGCGATCAATCGGAAGAAATGAAACACTATGAAAAGAAACAAGGTACGGGGCTTTACCCTCGTTGAGGTGATTGTGGTGGTGGCGATTGTGGGGATTTTGTCCAGCATCGCTCTACCGTCTTACACCAGCTATGTAGCGCGGGCGCGTCGTGCTGATGCGCAAGCCCAATTAACGCAAGCGGCTCAACTGATGCAGCGTTACTATTCTGCCAATGACCGTTACGACCAAGATCGTAGCGGTACGACCAATGCGGTCAGCCATGCCCGTTGGAACGGTTTACGCCAATCTCCTGCCGATGGAGCAGCGGTCTATAACCTCAGCTTGGCATCGGTCGGAACCGACTCCTTCACCCTGAAAATGGCTCCTGCTACGGGAACCAGCATGGCGCAAGACAAGTGCGGAACCTTCACCCTGACCAATACGGGCGTGCGGGGTGTCGAAGTGGGCGGTACGGCAGGAAGTACCGAGCTGCGCGATCAATGTTGGAATGGGCGTGATCCCAAATAACGTGGAAGCACTAGCGCACGCGCTGGCATTGGCGCGGCAAGGATTATTGCTAACGTCGCCGAATCCGCGTGTAGGCTGTGCCATTGTGGATGCGGCTGGGCAGGTGATCGGTAGCGGTCACACCCAAGCGGCAGGGGGCGCACATGCGGAGGTGATGGCGCTGCGAGATGCCGCCCAGCGTGGGCATAGCGTGCAAGGTGCTACGGTTTACGTCACACTAGAACCTTGCTCCCACTACGGACGCACGCCTCCGTGTGCCGATGCCTTGGTAGCCGCCGGCATTCACAAACTGGTCGCTATTCACCCAGACCCCAATCCACTGGTGGCAGGACGCGGGTTTGATCGTTTGCGGGCGGCGGGTATTGCGGTCGATATTCTGGCAACCGATGCCCCCCATCACCCTTTAACCCTTGAAGCGTGGGAACTGAATATCGGTTTTTTCACCCGCATGGTGCGTCAAATGCCGTGGGTGCGGATGAAAATCGCCGCCTCGCTGGACGGTAGAACCGCATTGCCCAACGGTGCAAGCCAGTGGATTACAGCACCAGCAGCCCGTGCGGATGGTCATGCGTGGCGGGCGCGTGCCTGTGCGGTGCTGACGGGAATCGGTACCGTGCTGCACGACAATCCGCGCTTAGATGTGCGCCTGTGCGAAACGCCACGCCAACCCACGCTGGTGGTGGTGGATAGCCGATTGGATATGCCGTTGGATGCGAATCTAATCGCGCCGGATTTAATCGCTACACGTTCTTGTATCGTCTACACGGCAAGCCCCGATGGTTCTCATGCCGCGAAGAAAAAGGCCTTGGAAGCACGCGGTGTAAAGGTCGTGGCGATGCCAGATGCGGCGGGCGGTACGGGAAAAGTCGATTTATCCGCCATGCTGCGCGATTTGGCGCAAACCCACCACATCAACGAATTGCACGTAGAAGCCGGAGAGAAACTCAATGGCTCTTTGCTGCGGGCAGGCTTGGTGGATGAATTGCTGATCTACCTCGCGCCCCTGTTGATGGGAGATGGTGGAGGGTTGGCGCGTTTGGGGGTACTGGAAAATCTGGCGCAGGCGCGGGAATTGTGCCGTTTGGAATTTCAAGAAACGCGGGCTATCGGCTCGGATTTGCGGATTCTGGCACGGGTGAAACGGTGACGGCATTTCTGACCTCTCCGGTATTTTTCTTAACGCTCATGCTACTGCTCTTGCCAGCTGTGGGCGTACCCAACGAGGAATTGTTGCAGGATAGCCTCAAATCCATGATTGCCATTTTTTGCACCTTGGCAGCAGGCTTTGCATTCTTTTGGCGGGCGTACCAAGACGGTATCCGAGGCAACCCTCCCCGTATTCGCTGGCATGGTATTCAATTTTTGCTGCTGGGGTTGATGCTGTACGCGCTCTCCAGCATGGTGTGGTC
Organism: uncultured Rhodoferax sp.; assembly: GCA_937863075.1. Taxonomy (GTDB): domain Bacteria; phylum Pseudomonadota; class Gammaproteobacteria; order Burkholderiales; family Burkholderiaceae_C; genus Allorhodoferax. The sequence continues at coordinate 4,786 of CALMCD010000196.1, forward strand.
GCACACGTATTTGGGTGGGGTCGAAGCGGTGCGCTGGGCAGTGTGGGGGGGTGTTTTCTTTTTGGGTTTGCAGGTTTTTACCCGCAACAATCGCCCCCATTATTCCGCCATCAATGGGCTGGCGTGGTGCATTCACGGCGGCGCGGTGTTGGCATCGCTGTGGGCGGCGTTGCAGTTTTGGATGGATTGGCACTTCTTTGCCCAAGGCCCGAATCCCGCTTCCACCTTTGTGAACCGCAATTTTTTTGCCGAATTTTTGGTGTGTACGCTGCCGTATTCGGTTTTTTTGCTGACGCGATTGGCGGATAAAACCAGCGTTTTCTTGCTGACCTTTTCCCTCGCGTTTAACACCGTTGCCTTGATGATGACGGGAACACGCTCGGCACTCATCGCCTTGATGGGCTTGCTGGTGGTGATTCCATGGATTGGCTGGCGTTATCGCCAACACTGGGTATCGCGCGGCTGGACAATCAAGCACCGTGCGGGGCTGATTTTGGTGCTGGTCACAACGGTGCTGTTGCTGGGCAATCTACCCACCCATAACCGCACGCTTATCGCCGAAATCGGCAACACCACGGCGTTAGAACGCGCTGTTGCACGCACCACGTCGATTGCACGCAGCGAGGAATTTGAAACCGGTTCATTTTCGATTCGCGCCAAAATGTGGCAAGCCACAGGGCGCATGATTGCCGATAACCCCGTCACAGGCGTGGGTGCGGGCGCGTGGGAAGTGCATATTCCGCGTTACCAAGAAGCGGGGGCGGAACTAGAACCGGATTACTACGCCCACAACGAACCGCTGCAACTCCTCGCCGAATATGGCATCGTAGGCTGGATTTTTTTGCTGCTGTTATTGGCGTATTTGCTCCGCACGGGCTGGCATTTATTGCGCTATTCACCGCGTGACGGGCTGTTGCCGAGCTTGGTGTTGTGCAGCCTATTCGCCTTTTTATTGGTCAGCAATGCCGGATTTCCGTGGCGCATGGCTTCTAGTGGGGTGTTGTTTGCCTTGAGTTTGGCGGTTTTGGCGGCTTCAGAACGTACAAAATGGGAGAGGGAATTAAAACCCCGTACCAGCATCACCGTCTTATGCGGTTTGGCGGTGAGTACGGGGTTGGCACTGCATGGCAGCCAGCAGACTATCGAGTGTGAATCCAAGCTCATGCGGGCGACGCAAATAGCCCTCACGATTCGCGCATCAGGCGACCCCAACAACCCGTATTGGGACAACGATAAAGCCATAATGCTGCAATGGTTGCACGAAGGGGTGGCGATCAATCCGCATTACCGCAAGCTCACACCCATTGCCGCCGATGCCATGATCGGCTGGGGCGATTGGGGCAATGCAACGTGGATATGGCATTCGGTGCTTCAATCCCGCCCCTACATCGTGGTGCTTTTGGTGAACGTGGCACACAGCGAACTGCATCAAGGTCACCGTGAAGCGGCTGAATCTTACTTACGCCGTGCGCAGCAGATACAACCTACCGCGCGATCGGTGATCCAGCTTCAGCAGATGTTGGAGGCTACGCCAAAAACAATTCCTGCAAATCGCTCAAAAAATCAAAACCCTGCGTTGTCGGGCGAATAATCTCGGCATCGTTGATAAAAGCGCGTTCAATCAGCCCTTTTTGCTGCGCTTGTTCTAGCGCGGCGTGGATGCTAGAAAGCGGCAAACCCGTGCGCTCGGTGAAATCGCGCAGCAAAAATCCATGACGCAGCCGCAGGGCGTTGAGCATAAATTCAAACGGCAATTCTTTGCGCTTGACCTCATCGCTTTGCGCCACGGCATTGCCCATTGCCGCCGCTTCCATGTAGCGCACGGGGTCGCGCAGCCGCGATTGCCGTAGCACGCGGTGGGCAAAACTGAGCTTACTGTGCGCCCCCGCGCCAATCCCCAAATAATCGCCAAATTGCCAATAATTCAGATTGTGCTGGCAGGAGTGACCCTTCTTCGCGTAGGCGGACACTTCGTAACGATTCAGCCCCGCGCTTTCCGTCAATTCGGTAATGCGGTCAAGCATGGCGTAGGCCGTATCGTCTTCGGGGATGGTGGGCGGGTATTTGGCGAAAAAGGTGTTCGGCTCGATGGTCAAGTGGTAAATCGAAATATGCGGCGGTGAAAATTGCAGCGCGGTTTGAATATCCTCCTCCACCTGCGCCAGCGTTTGGGCGGGCAGGGCGTACATGATGTCGAGGTTGAACGTATCAAACGCCTGCGCCGCTTCTTCCACCGCTGCGAGGGCTTGGGCGCGATCATGCACACGACCGAGGGTGCGCAAATGCGTATCGTTGAAACTCTGCACGCCAATCGAAAGCCGCGTGACCCCTGCTTGGGCAAAGGCACGGAAACGATCTTTTTCAAACGTCCCCGGGTTGGCTTCGAGCGTGATTTCACATTGCGGCTCTAACTTTAGGCGGGCGCGAATATCGCTCAACAGTTGGGCGATACTTTCCGGCGAAAACAAGCTCGGCGTGCCACCGCCAATGAAGATACTGCGAATCGAACGCCCCCAAATCAAGGGCAAAGACGCTTCCAAATCCGCCAATAAAGCCGCCACATAACGCTGTTCGGGCAAGGCGTTGGCAGCGTTTGCGGTGGTGTCAATGCCGTGCGAATTGAAATCGCAATACGGACATTTTTTCAAACACCACGGCAAATGCACATACAGCGACAATGGCGGCAACGCCGCAAGCTGCAACGTACCCGAGCGCATATAGTGCACCACATCGAAAGGATTAGAAGGAGGGGTCATGGGTTATTTCGCTCTATTTTTGATAGCTGCTTATGCACGCTGCATAAGCGTTAGAGCCGGTTTTTGTTGAAAAAATTTCTTGGATTTACTCAAACCAATTTTGAATCTGTAAGCTGGGGACACGTTCAAATTCACGGGTATTGCGGGTCACAACGCAAAGATTGTGGGCGAGGGCAATTCCAGCAATGAGTGTATCAATCGAACCAATCGGCGTGCCACGCTGCTCTAAATAGGCTCTGGTTTTGGCGGCTTGTTCGGCGCTTGCCAAATCGAAGGGCAAAATGGCAAAGCGATTTTTAACCGCGTCGATTTGCGCCAATTGAGTTTGGGGTGATTGCGATTTCAAACCACACTTCGCGGGGCACATCGGGGACTTCGGTTGCGCGGATTTCCTCAATGCTTGGAAAATCATCGCCGCCAGCTAATCGGATGCGGTCGATTTCGGCAAAAAAGTCATCCCAACCTTGCGCTTGTCGCCGTTTTTCATCAATGGCAAATTTTGCAAACCATTGGCTAAGGGATACGTGTGCTCTTGCTGCCGCACGTTTGGCGGCTTCGAGTGCGCTATCTTCAATGTAAATAGTGACTTGTCCCATTGGCTTACCTCACGGTGTGTAGCGAATAGGGAAGTATATAAGTGTTGGGAACTTATAACCTTTACAACCAATTAGCCCGCAAAAGCGCTGCCATTGCTTGCGCGGCGCGACCTCGGTGGCTGTTGGCATTTTTCACTTCGGTGGCGAGTTGGGCGAAGGTTTGACCGAATTCGGGTATCCACATCACTGGATCAAAGCCAAAACCATTGCTGCCCAGCGGCTCGGTGGTGATGCTGCCGACTACGCGCCCTATGGCAATCAGCGGTTCGGGGTCTTCGGGCGAGCGCACTGCCACCAGCGTGCTGACCATTGCGGCGCGGCGTTCGGGGAGGGCGATGCCCTGCATTTGTTCCAGCAACGCGCGGACATTGTTGGCATCGCTTTTGGCGTAACCGAATTGCGTGGCGTAGTACGCGGTATCGACTCCGGGTAAGCCGCCAAACGCATCCACGCACAAGCCTGCATCATCGGCGATGGCGGGCAATCCGGTATGGGCGGAGGCGTTGCGGGCTTTGGCGAGGGCGTTTTCCACAAAGGTGCGATGCGGTTCGGGGCATTCCGGCACGCCTAAATCGCCCTGACGCACCAAGGTGCAGTTCAATGGCGCGAACATGGCTTGCAGCTCCACGAGCTTGCCTTGGTTGTTGGAGGCGAGAACGATTTTCATGCGGTTTATATCGGTTTATGCAGAGAGCGCTTGCTGCTGCAACGCCATCAATTCGGTGATGCCTTTTTCGGCTAATTCGAGCATCGCATTCATCTCCGCGCGGGTAAAGGCAACTCCCTCGGCAGTGCCTTGCACTTCGACAAAATGTCCGACTCCGGTCATCACCACGTTCATATCGGTATCGCAGGCGGAATCTTCGGTGTATTCCAAATCCAGCACGGGCGTGCCTTGCACCACGCCGACCGAAATGGCCGCCACCTGCGCGATGAGGGGCGATTCGGTGATTTTTCCTTTGGCCAACAAGCCATTCACCGCATCTTGCGCCGCCACAAAAGCGCCAGTGATGGCGGCGGTGCGCGTACCACCGTCGGCTTGCAACACGTCACAATCCAGTTGAATGGTGCGCTCACCGAGCTTTTTCAAATCGAACACCGCCCGCAGTGAACGCCCAATCAAGCGCTGGATTTCTTGCGTGCGTCCGCTTTGTTTGCCGCGTGCGGCTTCGCGGTCGCTGCGGGTGTGGGTGGCGCGGGGAAGCATTCCGTATTCCGCCGTGACCCAGCCCTCACCGCTGCCGCGTTTGTGGGGCGGCACGCGCTCTTCGACCGAGGCGGTGCATAAAACTTTGGTGTTACCAAATTCAATCAGCACCGAGCCTTCGGCGTGCATCGTGTAATGGCGGGTGATTCGCACAGGGCGAAGTTGGTCGGCTTGGCGACCTTGGCTGCGTTCAAAGGATGTCATGAAATTAGGATTTACGTGCCGCAGAACGGCGAATGGCTTCGTTGATTTCGGCAATAGAGCGTTCAATCGCTTCATCGTCCAAATCGTCTAAATCTTGATCTTCCTCTGCGGCTTGGAGGGTGGATGAAAAGATTCCTTCCTCCATTGTCGCGGTAGAGATGCCGTATTCAGCCGAAAAAAGATCGTCGGGGGTCTCCCACTCCAATGCCACCACGGTCACATTGTCGCTACGGCTACCGCCATGCGTGAGGGCTTGATCCACGAGCTGGGGAACCACCAAACTGACTTTGTTTTCACTCAGTTGCGTCACGATGTCAATATCGGGGATGTTGCTCCACAGCCCATCGGAACACAGCAAAATCCGATCTCCTTGCTGCAACGGCATGGGGTCGGTGATGTCAAAAATCGGCTTAGAAGGCGATCCGAGGCAGGTATACAACACATTGCGATTGAATCGGATATTGATGGTGCGATCAAAACGCGGGCTTTTTTGCTGCTCGGAATACGAATGGTCGCGCGTGCGTGCCAGCAGCATTCCTTGCCGGACAAAATACAAGCGCGAATCACCACAATGCGCCCAGTACGCCATGCCGTCTTGCACAATCACCGCGACGATGGTGGTACGGGGTGAATCGGGCAAATGCTTTTTAGCGGCGTATTGCAAAATACGGCGATGCGCCGTCATGATGGCGGCTTCCAAAAAGACTTTGGGATTTTCGATTACCGGAATGGCTTCTTTTTGGTACAGCGAAAACATGGTTTGCAACACAATTTGCGCCGCGACTTCCCCTTCGGGATGCCCACCCATGCCGTCAGCCAGCGCAAAGATGCCGGATTCTTTGGTATAGCAATAGCCCATGCGGTCTTCGTTTTTTTCGCGCCCGCCTTGTCGGCTGATTTGAAAGACAGAAAATTTCATTTTGCTTTTGTTGTGTGGATTTATTTTGCTTTGCCACCAGAATCGGAAACGATGTTATCCAGTTGCATCCGCATTTTTTCTGCCATGCTTAATTTGGTATAACGCAGCTCGCCCGCATAACTCAGTTCTTTTTGCAGTGCGAATACCGATTGGGGACGTGCCAGTGGATTTAATGCCATGCACCATTCCACAATTTCGATCAAATTATCGGAGTACACGCCACGCAAACGCGCTAATGTACTGGGTACACGATCTTTTTCTTGCCGCTGCGGGGCTTCGTAGGGCGGATAACCTTGCATACAGGCATAGATGCACGCACCGATGGCGTAAATATCCGTCCAAGGCCCCATCGCGGTATCACGGCGGTACATTTCCGGCGCGGCAAACCCCGGGGTATACATAGGGCGGATAAAGTTGCCCTCTTTGCTCAACACCTCACGCGCAGCACCGAAGTCAATCAGCACCGAACGATCTTCATCGGTAATAAAGATATTGGCGGGTTTAATATCCAAATGCAGCATTTTGTGCTGGTGAACAATGCGCAATCCGCGCAAAATTTCATCAAACAGCGATCGAATAGTCGATTCGCGGAATACTTTACTTTGCTTGAGATCACGCGCGGTCACGATGAAATCCTGCAAGGCCGCGCCTTCCAGATAATTCATCACCATGTAAACGGTTTCATTCTCACGGAAAAAGTTCAGCACACTCACCACCGAGGGGTGGGAGATTTGTGCGAGTGAACGACCTTCTTCAAAAAAACTTTTGAGTCCTAAACGGTATAACGAAAGTTTTTCAGGCTGGATACGGGGAGCCAGTTCGCCTTCAGCACGGGTAGCGAGGGAGGAAGGCAGGTATTCTTTAATCCCCACCCGCTGACCGCTAGAGTCCAGTGCCAAATAGACCAAACCAAAACCGCCCGCTGCCACTTTCCGAACGATTTGGTATCCGCCGATTACGGTATCGGGTGGCAAAGGAGCTGGTTTGACCTTGGACATAATTTAGGATTTTGGGGAGTAAAACGCATGGAGTCGAATGAAATCGGGTTATTCTCAGGGTCGTTTTAGAACAGGAAGTATCGAATGCCAGTTTATAGCATGACCGGTTATGCCAGTGCGCAGCACAATGGCAACAATGGCAACGTCCCTGCCGATGCGGATGGCAAGACAACAGGAATGACGGGGCAACTGGGTTTGGAGATTCGTTCGGTCAATAGCCGATTTTTGGATATTTCTTTTCGCCTGCCCGACGACCTGCGCTCTTTTGAACCGGCGCTGCGCGAGTTGGTTCAGGGTCGCCTCAAGCGCGGCAAAGTAGAAGTACGTGCCTTTATTGAATCCCGCAACACATCCGAAATCAGTGACCCCTCGTCACGTTTGTTACAGCGCCTTAACATAGTACAAGATGGTATCAAGGCATGGCTGCCCGCCGCTGCATCGTTGAGCGTGGCGGATGTGATTCGGATTGCCAATAATGACAATACCCAGCGTATCGACTGGTCACCCTTCGTACTGGAGTTGGCGCAGCAAGTCCTGCAAGGCTTGGCAGCGGCACGGCAACGCGAAGGCGAACGCCTCACCACAATGTTAAATGGACACTTGGATCAACTGCGCAAGCTGGTGCAACAAGCGATTCCGTTGATTCCGCAACTGGTGGAACAAAATCGGCAACGCTTTTTGAACCGCTGGAAAGAGGCGATGGCATTGACCGATAATTCCGTCCCACCCGAAGCGGTGATGGACAGGGCGTTGACCGAAGCCACCGCCTTTGCCATTCGCATCGACGTGGCGGAAGAAATCACCCGACTCGGGGCGCATTTGGATGAAATCGGTCGGTTGCTGCAAAAAGGCGGCGAGGTCGGCAAACGCTTGGACTTTTTGATTCAAGAATTGCACCGCGAAGCCAACACCCTAGGCTCTAAATCCGCCGCGCTGGAATTGACCCATATTTCAGTGGATATGAAAGTCCTCATCGAACAAATGCGGGAACAGGTTCAAAATTTAGAATGATTTAGTAACAATCTAATAACGTTCTAATAACGTTCTAATAACAATCTTAGGATAGTTTTTTTATGGATTATCAAGGAAATCTTTTTGTGATTGCCGCTCCCAGCGGGGCCGGCAAATCCAGCTTGGTGCGAGCGCTTTTGGAAGTCGATTCGCAGGTACAGCTCACCATCTCCCACACCACACGCGCCCCGCGTGGGCAGGAAAAAAATGGGCGGGAATACTTCTTTGTATCGAATGACGAATTTGATGCCATGATTGCCGCCGATGGTTTTGTGGAATGGGCGCATGTGCATAGCAATCGGTATGGCACATCCAAGCGCGTGATTCAAGAACGCATGGCACAAGGTGCGGATGTCATTTTGGAGATCGATTACCAAGGTGCTTTGCAGATTAAAAATGCGTTCCCGCAGGCGATGACGATTTTCGTTCTACCCCCCAGTTGGGATGAGTTGCGCACCCGCATCGAACGGCGTGGCGAAGACAAACCCGAGGTCATTGCCGTGCGGATGGAAAATGCGGTGACCGAGGTGGCGCATGTGGATCGGTTCGACTTCGTTATAATCAACGAACTTTTTGACCGTGCGCTTTTCGACCTGAAAGCGATTGTTCACGCGCAGCGGCTGCGTTATTCCATGCAGCGTCGGCTAAAGTCAGCTACTTTTGAGGCGCTTTCGCGTTCGCCGTCTTCCCCCTCCCGCCCGATTTGAGATTTAGATTTAGGAAATTCCATGGCCCGTATTACCGTAGAAGATTGTCTGCAACAGATTCCCAATCGTTTTCAGCTTGTATTGGCGGCCACGTACCGCGCACGGATGCTGAACCAAGGGCATACCGCCAAAATCGACAGTAAAAACAAAGCTGGCGTAACCGCTCTGCGCGAAATTGCCGCTGGCAAAATCGGCATAGAAATGTTGAAAAAAGTACCACTCTGAATGCGTCCCCGTTGTTGGTGTAGGGCATAGTGCTGGTTTACCGATTATTATGTGCAGCATGGGAACCAACAACATTACCAACCGTAACAATTCCGATGCCGATGCCGATGCGCCCACGCCGTCGGGGGTCTGTTTTTCTGAGTTTGCATCAGGGCTTCATTACCTATCACCCCAATCGCGGGAGCGTGTGCGTGAAGCCTTTTATTTTGCCGAGCAAGCCCATCGCGGGCAAATGCGTAAAAACGGCGATCATTACATTACCCACCCCATAGCCGTCGCTGCCCAATGCGCCGAATGGGAGCTGGATGCGCAGGCGCTAATGGCCGCCCTGTTGCACGATACCTTAGAAGATTGCGCTATACCCAAAATCGAATTGCTCGAACGCTTTGGGGAACAAGTCGCGGATTTGGTGGATGGTTTAACCAAACTCGACAAAGTGCAATTCACCACCCGTGAAGAAAATCAAGCCGAATCGTTCCGCAAAATGCTGGTGGCAATGGCGCGGGATGTGCGGGTGATTCTCATCAAGCTGGCAGATCGGCTGCACAATATGCGCACACTCTCCGACATGAAGCGGGAGAAGTGGGGACGCATTGCCTCAGAAACCATGCACATCTACGCCCCGATTGCCCACCAGTTGGGCTTGAATCAGGTGTACCGTGAATTGCAAGACCTGTCGTTTCGTTACCTGTTTCCGTGGCGTTCGCAGGTGGTGGCCAAAGCCATCGAAAAAATGCGCAGCCGCAGGCGCAATCTGATTGAAAAGCTCACCGAAGAAATCGAAAAACTCTTTAACCAAGCCAATATCCCCGTGCGGATTGTGGGGCGTGAAAAAACGCTGTATTCCATTTATCGAAAAATGGATACCAAGCATCTGAATTTCGGGCAGGTCACCGATATGTACGGGTTGCGCATTATTCTGCGTGATGATGTGCTAGCTTGTTATACCGCATTGGGGGTTTTGCACCAGCATTACAAACCGCTTCCAACCAAGTTTCGGGACTACATTGCCAACCCCAAACCCAACGGTTACCAATCGCTGCACACCACTTTGGTGGGACCCTCTAATGTCAGTGTCGAGTTTCAAGTGCGTACCGAAGCCATGCACGAAGTGGCAGAATCGGGCGTTGCCGCGCATGGGCTGTACAAGATGCACGGCTCGGATAATCTCTCGCTGGATCAACAACTGCATTTCAAATGGATGCAATCGTTGCTAGAGATTCAAGATGAAACCGGTGATGCCGCTGAGTTTTTAGAACACGTCAAGGCAGATTTATCGACCGGCGATGTGTATGTCTCCACCCCCAAGGGCAAAGTATTGCCCATTCAACGGGGTGCTACGGTGGTGGATTTTGCCTATGCCATCCATACCAATGTCGGGAATCACGCGGTCACCGCCAAAATCAACAACCGACCCGCTTCCCTGCGCACGATGTTGAATACGGGCGATGTGGTCGAAATTGGAGTCGATGAAACGACCAAGCCGCAATTAGAGTGGCTGGAGTTTGTCCGCACAGGGAAGGCACGTTCCAGTATCCGGCATTATTTCAAAACCATGATGCACAGCGAATCGCGCGAATTGGGTGAGAAATTGCTGGTGCAAGCCCTGCGGGTAGAAGGGATTGAATCGTTTACGGAGCAACACGCCCAGCACGATGCCATCTGGAAGCGTTTGCTGGATTTCATGGGCTACAAAACCCGCATCGATTTGCTCTCCGATATGGGCTTGGGCAAGTGCATGGCGACCATCGTGGCGAAACGTATCGCGGTCTTTTTAGCCGCCAACGACCAGCGCCCTGACACGGTGTTGTTGAGTTTGGAGCGTTTAGCCGCCATTGAATCGATCACCCACAACATTGTGCTGGATGGCAGTGAAAATGTGTCGGTACTCTTTTCCCGCTGTTGCTATCCCATTCCGGGGGATTTTATTGAAGGCTATCTGGGACGCGGTGAGGGCGTGACGGTACATCGCCACGATTGTGCTACCGCCAAGCGTTTGCGCCATAAAGATCGGGAACGGGTGGTTCAAGTCGAATGGTCGGATTCGCCGGTACGCTCGTTTGAAGTAGAAATTGACGTATCGTCCCGCGATGGAATGGGGGTGTTGGCACGCATTGCCAGTACCCTCTCCGGTGCAGAAGCCAATATCACACACGTAGAAATGGGACAGCAACGGGTACACCACCATCACAATTTACGGGATATTGAATTCCGTTTTGTGGTGGCCGTGCGCGATACCACCCATCTAGAATCCGTGCTACGCGCCCTCAACCGTGCCGCGCCCGTGTTGCACGCCAAACGCCACATCCACCATGTGCATTAAGCATTAAGGTGCGGGGTAGTTGACCGATAGCACTTCGATTTCCTCGATAGCGCCATTGGGCATGGTGAAACGCAGTACATCGCCCGTGCGTGCCTTAATCAGGGTGCGGGCGATGGGGGAAATCCAACTCACCTCTCCTTGCAGGCTATCCGATTCGTCAATACCCTTGATGGTGACGGTGCGTTCTACGCCCGATTCGTCCACATAGCACACCGTTGCACCAAAGAAAATCTGGTCGCGCCCATAGTGAATGCTGGGGTCGATAATTTCTGCGATTTCGAGGCGTTTGGTGAGGAAGCGAATCCGCCGATCAATTTCCCGCAGGCGTTTTTTGCCATAAATGTAATCGCCGTTTTCCGAGCGGTCGCCGTTGCTTGCCGCCCAGTGAACGATTTCCACGATTTTAGGGCGCTCGTGGTCAATCAAATCCAGTAATTCACCCCGCAGCCGCGCGTAACCCTGCGGCGTGAAATAATTTTTATCCAGCATTTAGCTGCGTTTATCCCGCAAGGGCGGCCTTTACCGCTGCGGAAACGACCGACATTTCGGCCTTACCCGCCAATCGGGTTTTGGCCACGCCCATTACCTTGCCCATATCGCCCGCACCTTTCGCGCCCACTTCGGTAACGATGGCTTTCACGACATCCAACACCGCATCCGCATCCATGCGCTGGGGCAGATAAACTTGCAGCACGGTGATTTCGGCGGCTTCTTTATCGGCAAGGTCTTTGCGATCGGCTTTGAGGAAGGCTTCCACACTATCCCGACGTTGTTTGATGAGTTTATCGACTATCGCAACGATAGCAGCATCATCCAGCACCACGCGCTCATCCACCTCTTTTTGCTTGCATGCAGCCAACAGTAGGCGGATGGTTCCCAAACGATCAGCTTCCTTGCTCCGCATAGCGGTTTTCATGTCGTTGGTGATTTGTTCTTTAAGGGAAATAGACATAAGGGGATTCCGAGATTCCTAAAAATGAAAAAAGCCCGCTGGAGCGTCCCCTAGCGAGCTTTGAACCGATTAAAAAACCGATTAGTACAGTTTCTTAGGCAACTGCATGCTGCGGATACGCTTATAGTTGCGTTTCACAGCGGCTGCTTTTTTGCGTTTACGTTCAGCGGTGGGTTTCTCATAGAACTCACGGGCACGCAGGTCGGTGAGCAAGCCCAATTTCTCAATGGTGCGCTTGAAGCGACGCAGGGCTACATCAAAAGGTTCGTTCTCTTTTACACGGATAGTTGTCATTACGTAATGTTTTTCCAAAATGTGCTGCCGCCAGTCAGTTGGGGAAGATCGATGCCCCAAACGCCACGTTCAGCGATTTTTCCCCGTCTCTAACTAGTATTTTGGCCGACGGGGATATTGCCAGAAAAGCCTTGGATTATACTATTTATCCTCTCTCATTTTCAGAAGGACGCTCTATGAAATCGGTTTTTACAGTAGGTTTGCTTGGCTTGGGTCTCTTGGTTGCGGGGTGTTCCTCGGTCGATTCGGTCAAGTCGGTGGATAACAGCGCCTTGCTGGAAGAGGCACGCAAAGTGGGTTCCACCGTTCCCCCCAAATTGGTCAACGTGTTGACGACTGAGATCGCTAAAAATGGTTTAGCGTCAGCGGTTGAAGTGTGCAATACCAAATCGCCCCAAATGGCGAAGAATGCCTCGGCCGAAACCGGTTGGGCGATTAAGCGCGTGAGCCTGCGCAACCGCAATCCCCAAGCCGTACCCGATGCGTGGGAACGCGCCGCCTTGGAAGAATTTGACCGCCGTGCCGCAGCGGGCGAATCCCCCGCCACACTGGAAAAATCCACATTGGTGGAACAAGACGGCAAAAAAGAATTCCGTTACGTGAAAGCCCTGCCCGCGCAAGCCATGTGCTTGGGTTGCCACGGTACGGCTGACAAAATTCCGGCGGATGTCGCTACCAAAATCAAGGCCCTGTACCCTGAAGATAAGGCGACGGGCTATGCAGCCGGACACATTCGCGGCGCTATCACCCTGCGTAAACCCGTTCTTTAATGTGTTAACCCATTGATGATGCCATGATGATTAAGCGCATTACGGCTGGGGCTGCGGCAAACGCATTTGCTACGATTATGATAGCTTGCTATGCAGCACCCGTAAGCGCTATTGTCAATTCTGTTACTTTTGATGAGGTAAAAAAGAATTACCAATCTTCCGATACGCTGATTCTTGACCGCAACGGCGAAATCATTCAGCGGCTGCGCACCGATCTGACCGTGCGCAAAGGGCAATGGGTGGCGCTGGGCGATGTCTCGCAGGCGCTGCGCACGGCCTTGGTGCTATCGGAAGATAAACGGTTTTATTCCCACAGCGGGGTCGATTGGCAGGCGGTTTCCGCAGCGGCGTGGGCGAATTTGTGGAACACCAAAACGCGCGGCGCATCCACCATCACCATGCAGCTCACGGGGCTGCTGGATGACGATTGGCGGCAGCGCAGCGGCGGGCGCAGTATTTTCCAAAAGCTGGGGCAAACCGTATCGGCACAATCGCTGGAACGCGAGTGGCGCAAAGACCAGATTTTGGAGGCGTATCTCAATTTGGTTCCGTTCCGTGGCGAGCTGGTGGGCATTGACGCATTGAGCCGCACCCTGTTTGGCAAAGCTGCGCACGGGCTGGATATGCGTGAATCGGCGATTGCCGCCGCGCTGGTGCGTGCGCCCAATGCGAACGCGGCGCAGGTGGCGAAACGGGCGTGCGATGTGCTGAAAACTATCCCCAGCAGCGGCGATGATTGTGCGGGCTTGGACATGCTCACCGCCACGACCTTGCAGCACCGCGACTACCCGCCCAGCGAAGGCATCGCCCCGCACTGGGCGCAGCAGGTGGTGAAGAAAAAAAATTCTTCCACCCCTGCAAATAATCGCATAAAAACCAGCTTGAGCGCACCCATACAGCGTTACGCGCTACAAACTTTGCAGCAACGGTTGCGCGAATTGGTGCATCGCCATGTCGAAGACGGTGCGATTCTGGTGCTGGATAACGCGAGCGGCGAGGTATTGGCGTGGGTGGGTTCGTCCGGCGATTTGAGCCGTGCGGCGCAAGTGGATGGCGTTTTGGCGCAGCGCCAACCCGGTTCTACGCTGAAGCCGTTTTTGTACGGGCAGGCGATTGCCCAGCGGCGCGTCACGGCGGCTTCGTTGCTGGATGATTCCGGCACGCAAATTCAAACCGCCAGCGGTTTGTACATTCCGCAAAATTACGATCACCAGTTCAAAGGCTGGGTTTCGGTGCGGACGGCATTGGCGGCTTCGCTCAACGTTCCGGCGGTGCGCACGCTGGTGATGGTATCGCCCGCCGCGTTTCACCAGCAGTTGCAAAAACTGGGGCTGGCGTTGAAAGAAAGCGGCGATTTTTACGGCTACAGCTTGGCGCTGGGCAGTGCCGAGGTGTCGTTATTGCAGCTCACCAACGCTTACCGCGCCTTGGCGAACGGCGGGCGCGTGGGCGAAGTCGGCAAACCGCCGAACGAAACCGTACTTGACCCGCGTGCCGCTTTTATCGTCAGCGATATTTTGAACGACCCGTTAGCACGTTCCCGCACCTTTGGCAGCGATAGTTTGCTCGCCACCCGCTTCTGGACAGCCGTCAAAACCGGAACCAGCAAAGATATGCGCGACAACTGGGCACTGGGCTATTCCAGCCGCTACACCGTGGGCGTGTGGGTGGGCAATGCCAGCGGTGCGCCGATGCAAGATGTCAGCGGAACCACCGGAGCCGCGCCGATTTGGGTGGACATCATGAACTTCCTGCACCACAATCCGCGCCAATCCATTCCCAGCCAAGCGCCCAAGCCACCCGCTGGATTGGTGCAAATGCCCGTGCAATTAGCCACCGAAGCATCGCGCAAAGAATGGTTTGTAGCCGGCACGGAACAAGCACAGTTTGCTACCTATTCGATAGCTACCAATGCACGGATTACCAGCCCTACCAGCGGAAGCATCATCGCCATTGACCCCGATATTCCACCCAATCGCCAGCGCTTAAACTTCTCTGCCAAGGGTTCGGGATTGCGTTGGCGCATGGACGGCAAAATTTTCGCCAACGGCAATACCGCCCAATGGATGCCGTGGCCGGGTAAACACACCGTGCAGATTGTCGATGCCAAAAACCAAGTCCAAGACGAAGTGCAAATCGAAGTGCGTGGGGCGGGCGTGGTTGCACCGATGAAAAAATAGAACGTCCCTATGCTCTCTTTTTCTTTAGGTGGACTCGTTTTTCCGGTTGCGCCGTTATTACTCTTGCTATCGGTTACGCTAGCGGGATGGGTGGCGCGGGCAGCCAGTTCATGGATTTGGAATGCGCTGTGGGTCGGACTATTCACCGCGCGTTTCGGCTACGTTCTCTGGCACCACGAAGCATTTTTGAACCCCGACAACCTCATCAACATCATTGATATCCGCGATGGCGGTTGGATAACCCCCTTAGGATGGGTAGGAGCAGGAATTTATATGGCATGGCATGGATGGCGTAATCCGGCATTGCGGCGAGTCATCGCCTACGCCGCAGTCACGGGGCTAGGGGTGTGGCTGGTCGGGCAAGGTGCTTTGCGGTGGATGGAAAGCGATAAAGTCGCCGCGCCAGCCATCACGCTGCGCCAGTTCCAAACGCAAAAAACGCAAACCCTCCCGCAGATTTTGGCGGGAAAACCTGCTGTGGTGAATATCTGGGCAACTTGGTGTCCCCCCTGCCGCGCCGAAATGCCGACACTGGTACAAGCCCAGCAAAGCCAATCCGATGTGCAGATCATCTTGGTAAACCAAGGCGAATCGGACGCGGTGATTGCCGCTTATTTGCAGCGTTCGGGGTTGGATAAGCAAAATATCCAAAATATCTGGTTGGATAGTAGTGGTGCGCTCGGCCCTGCTTTGGGTGCGGCTGGCTTGCCCACAACGGTGTTTTTCAACGCGCAAGGGGAACGGGTGGATGCACATACCGGTGTGCTGAGTGCCGCTGTATTGCAAGTCCAAATGCAGCGCCTACGCCGTTAAAACCAAGGCTTTTATCTTGCTGCATTGCAGTATGTAAGCTACAATGCCATATTCACGACCAAACGGGCGGGTAATTACCGCCCGTTTTTTTTGGCCGATTATTTTTTGGCGAGCGAATGTAACGTGGCATTGCAAGATATTGTGAATCAAACCGTGAGTGGTTTGGGGTATGACTTAATCGAGATTGAACGATCCGCAGGCGGATTATTGCGCATCACCATTGATTTTCCGTGGGAAATCGGAGAAGAACGTTTTATCACGGTGGAAGACTGCGAGAAGGTAAATCGCCAGTTGCAGTTCGCTTTGGAAGTCGATGGTATTGATTACCAGCGTCTGGAAATTTCGTCACCCGGTATTGACCGCCCGCTACGGCATGTGCGGGATTTTGAACGTTTTACGGGTAGCGTTATTGACATTACGCTCAAAGCTCCGATTGGTGCAGCGGGTTCTGGTTTGGTACATGCCAACCGGAGAAAATTTCGCGGCACGCTGGAGCAAGTTCTCCCCGCCGAAGGTGCTGAGGGTGTGACGGGTTGGCAAATCGTTTGGAGCGATGCCCCCCCACCCAAACCCGGGCAGCGCGTGAGTAAAAAACGAGTACCCCCACCTTTGCAGGCACTGGGCTTTGCACTGGATGAGCTGCGTGAAGCACGTTTAGCCCCCATTGTGAGTTTCAAGGGGCGAGATGCCGGGGCATCAATGGATGAAATGGAAGAATGAATTAGTGGGAGCATCGCATGAATCGTGAATTGTTAATGCTGGTAGAAGCCATCTCGCGTGAGAAAAACGTAGATCGAGACGTGGTACTGGGCGCGGTTGAACTGGCACTGGCACAGGCAACCAAAAAACTGTACGCAGGCGAGGTAGACATCCGCGTTGCGTTGGATCGGGAAACTGGCAATTACGAAACCTTCCGCCGTTGGCATGTGGTTCCAGATGAGGCCGGGTTGCAAATGCCCGACCAAGAAATTTTGTTGTTTGAAGCCAAAGAACAAATCCCCGATATTGAAGTGAATGAATACATCGAAGAGATGATTCCCTCCGTACCCATCGGCCGTATTGGTGCGATGGCAGCCAAGCAGGTTATCCTGCAACGCATCCGTGATGCCGAGCGCGAAATGCTGCTCAATGACTTCATGTCACGCGGTGAAAAAATCCTCACGGGAACCATCAAGCGTTTGGACAAAGGCGATTTCATCGTCGAAAGTGGTCGCATTGAAGGGCGTTTGCGCCGCAATGAAACTATCCCAAAAGAAAATCTCCGCACCGGTGATCGCGTTCGCGCTATGATTATGGAAGTGGATTTGACGTTGCGTGGTGCGCCGATTGTTCTGTCCCGTTGCGCTCCGGCGTTCATGATGGAATTATTCCGCCAAGAAGTGCCTGAGATTGACCAAGGTTTATTGGAAATCAAATCGTGCGCCCGTGATCCCGGTTCGCGTGCCAAAATCGCGGTGGTATCACACGATAAGCGCGTAGACCCGATTGGAACCTGCGTGGGCGTGCGGGGAACGCGCGTGAATGCCGTGACCAACGAATTGGCTGGTGAGCGCGTGGACATCGTCCTCTGGAGCGAAGACCCCGCCCAATTTGTGATCGGCGCACTGGCTCCCGCCAATGTATCTAGCATCGTGGTCGATGAAGAACGCCACGCGATGGATGTGGTGGTGGATGAGGAAAACCTCGCTATCGCCATCGGGCGCGGTGGGCAAAATGTGCGTTTGGCTTCCGAATTAACGGGCTGGCGCATCAACATTTTGGATGCCGCCGAATCCGCGAAGAAACTGGCCAGCGAAACCGATGAAGGTCGCCGCCTGTTTATGGAAAAACTGGATGTGGACGAAGAAATTGCCGACATCCTGATTGCAGAAGGATTTGCCAGCCTTGAAGAAGTGGCCTACGTGCCGCTGCAAGAGATGCTGGAAATTGAGAGTTTCGATGAAGAAACCGTGAACGAATTGCGCACGCGTGCCAAAAACGCCTTGCTGACGATGGAAATCGCCCACGAAGAAAGTGTGAGCGATATTCCTGAGGATTTGCGCAGTTTGTCCGGTATCACACCGGAGCTACTCGGCAAACTGGTGGACGCAGGTGTGCGGACGCTGGATGATCTGGCTGATCTGGCGGTCGATGAATTGACCGATATGACGGGACAGTCCGCCGACGATGCCAAGGCGCTCATTATGCAAGCGCGTGCGCATTGGTTTACCGCAGAGAACGCTCCCCAAGCGTAATCATTATGTCGATTTAGTTTCAGAAAAGATTCGGTCATCTGGGAGATGGTCGAATCGATCCCAAAGGTTACACATCAAATGTCCAGTACGACCGTCGCCCAGTTTGCCTACGAACTGAAAAAATCTGCCACCACGCTGCTAGAACAACTGAAACTGGCCGGAGTGCCAAAATCCACAGTCACCGATATCGTGACGGATTCCGATAAGCACAGCCTGTTGAGCTATCTGCAAAGCAGCCACGGAACCACCAGCCCAGACCGCAAAAAAATCACTTTGGTGAAAAAACAAACATCCGAAATCAAACAATCGGATGCCAGCGGAAAAGCACGCACCATTCAGGTGGAAGTTCGCAAAAAGCGCACGTTTGTACGCCGTGACGATGAAGTAACCCCCGCAGCCCGCCAAGAAACTGAAGCCAAAGAACATGCCGAAATTCAGGCCGAAGCCGCACGCCAAGCCGATTTAGTACGCCGCGAAGAAGAAGCGCGTCAACAAGTGGAATTGGCACGCCAGCAAGAACAAGAGCTGGCACGTCAACGCCAAGAACGCGAAGAGCAAGAGGCGCGTGAACGCGAAGCCCAAGCCGCCCGTGAAGAAGCCCAGCGCAAAGCCGCTGAACGCAAAGCCAAAGAATCAAAAGAACCCAAAGAATCTAAAGACCTTCCCGTGAAGACTGCATCTGCACAAAACGCTCCCCATTCTGGAGCCAATGCTGGCGGTTCCGCTGGTTCGGGTGGTAAATCCCGCTCGGCCGAACGCGCTGAACGTGCCGCACAAGCTGCCAAAGCCGCCGAAGAAGCCAAAGCGCGTAGCTTGGTATTGGAACGTGAAAAAGCCATTGCTGCCTTAGCACTTTCCAAGACACGCGCCGCTGAAGAAGCAGAGCGTTCTGCTGCCTTGGTCGATCGCCGTAAAAAGGCCGAAGCGGAAGCAGCGGCTATTCGCTCCATGATGTCGGCTCCCAAGCGGGTTTTGACTTCCAAAAAGGTCGAAGAAACCAAAGCGGCTGCGGCGGCTGCGGCCGCCAAGGAAATCAAAGACGCAAAAGATGCCAAGGACGCAAAAGATGCGAAAGCAGCAGGCGGTGCAGGCATTAAAGGGACGCTACACAAGCCAGCCGGCACTACAGGTGCAACAGGTGCTGGAAAGCCCCGTACCGATGCACGCGGCAAACCTCCCGTAGCCCCCCCCGCGACCCCAGCAACCACTGCGGCCAAGGACAAAGATGCCAAACCAGCGCGTGGTTCCGTCAATAACTGGGGGAATGACAATTCTGGTAAGAAAAAAGCCATCCCCACACGCGGAGATACCGCTGCGGGAAGCGGACGCGGCTCCAACTGGCGTGCCGGCCCGAAAGGTCGCCGTGGTCATCATGATCGCGATAACCACCATCAATCCGCCGCCCCTGCGGTAGAAGCACGTATCTTGGAAGTGCATGTGCCAGAAACCATTACGGTGGCAGAATTGGCGCACAAAATGGCGATCAAGGCTTCCGAGGTCATCAAGCATTTGATGAAACTGGGGCAGATGGTCACCATCAACCAGCCGTTGGATCAAGATACCGCCATGATTGTGGTGGAAGAAATGGGACACAAGGCCATCGTAGCCGCGCTGGACGATGTAGAAGCCTTCACCGATGAAGAAGTGAAACAACAGCAGGCCGAGGCATTGTCTCGCGCTCCCGTTGTTACCGTTATGGGTCACGTTGACCACGGTAAAACATCGCTGTTGGATCACATTCGCCGTACCAAAGTGGCTTCGGGCGAAGCGGGTGGGATTACCCAGCATATCGGCGCGTACCACGTTGAAACACCGCGTGGCATGGTTTCCTTCTTGGATACACCCGGACATGCGGCGTTCTCCGCCATGCGTGCGCGGGGTGCGAATGCAACCGATATTGTGATCTTGGTAGTCGCATCCGATGACGGTGTGATGCCCCAGACCAAAGAAGCGATCCGCCACGCCAAAGCCGCCAATGTGCCGATTGTGGTTGCCATCACCAAGATGGATAAACCCGATGCCAACCCTGAGCGCGTAAAAAGCGAATTGGTCGCCGAAGGGGTGATTCCCGAAGAGTTCGGTGGCGAATCGCCATTTGTCGGCGTATCGGCACGCACTGGCACAGGCATTGATGAGTTGTTAGAACAAGTCTTGCTGCAAGCCGAGGTGCTGGAATTGAAAGCACCGGTCGATGCCATGGCCAAAGGTCTGGTGATTGAAGCCCGCCTCGACAAAGGACGCGGCCCTGTGGCTACCGTGCTGGTGCAATCCGGTACGCTGAAAACAGGTGATGTGGTGTTGGCAGGTCAAACCTACGGACGTGTGCGGGCGATGTTGGATGAGAATGCCCGTCCGACCAAAGCCGCTGGGCCTTCCATTCCGGTGGAAATTCAAGGTCTTACCGAAGTACCGCAAGCGGGTGATGAATTCATCGTGTTGGGTGACGAACGCCGCGCCCGTGAAATTGCCACCTACCGCGCCGGTAAATTCCGCAACACCAAGCTGGCCAAACAACAAGCCGCTAAATTGGAAAATATGTTTGCCGACATCAATGCGGGTGAGGTTAAAACCATCGCCATCATCGTCAAGGCCGACGTGCAAGGTTCGCAGGAAGCACTCAGTGCCTCGTTGCTCAAGCTCTCCAACGAAGAAATTCGGGTGCAAATGGTATACAGCGCCGTCGGTGCGATCAGCGAATCCGATGTCAATTTGGCGATTGCAGCCAAAGCCGTGATTCTGGGTTTCAACACCCGTGCCGATTCGGGCGCACGCAAGCTCGCCGAATCCAATGGCGTAGATATTCGCTACTACGACATCATTTACGATGCCGTGGACGATTTGAAACTCGCTATGTCGGGTATGTTGACACCGGATAAGAAAGAAGAAATTATCGGTACGGTCGAAATCCGCCAAGTGCTGAAGGTCAGCAAAATTGGTTCGATCGCGGGTTGTATGGTTACGTCTGGTTTGGTGCGTCGTACCGCCAAACTGCGTTTGGTGCGCAACAATGTGGTGATTTACACGGGCGAACTCGACTCGCTCAAGCGTTTCAAAGACGACGTAAAAGAAGTCAAAGAAACCTACGAATGCGGTTTGACCATCAAGAACTACAACGACATCGAAGAAGGCGACACCATCGAATTCTTTGAAATTCGCGAAGTGGCACGTACTTTGTAATGAAAAAGAAGTCTTCTACCCCCAATCGGGGTTTTCGCGTCGCCGACCAAATTCAGCGCGACCTCTCCGAGCTGATTGCGCGGGAGTTGAAAGACCCCCGCGTCGGCATGGTGACGATTCAGGCTGTCGAAGTGACTCCCGATTACGCCCATGCCAAGGTGTTCTTTAGCCTCTTGCAGGGTGATCCCGCCAAGAGTATAGAAGGGCTGAACCAAGCCGCTGGTTTTTTACGCACCCAGCTTTTTAAGCGTTTGCACATTCACACCGTACCGACGCTGCATTTTGTGTTTGACCGTACCTTGGAAAAGGCGGCCGACATGAATGCGTTGATTGCGCAAGCGGTCGCATCCGCATCCGCGCCCGATACGGGAAATACGGAACATCCCTAGGCATGGCAACCAAGATAAAGCGCCGCCCTGTGCATGGGGTGTTGCTGCTGGATAAGCCCTTGGGCTGGTCGAGCAATGACATCCTCCAAAAGGTGAAATGGCTGCTGCGGGCGGAAAAAGCCGGACACACGGGTACGCTTGATCCGCTTGCTAGCGGTGTGCTGCCGTTGTGCTTTGGTGCAGCGACCAAATTCAGCCAACTGCAATTGGATGCCGATAAAACCTACGAAGCTACCGCCGTTCTGGGCATCCAAACCAGCACGGGCGATGCCGAGGGGGAAATCATCGCCCAACGCCCCGTGCAGGTGACGGAAGCGGACATTGCCCGTGTGCAAAACCAATTTACCGGCGCGATTCAACAAACGCCGCCCATGCACAGTGCGTTGAAAAAAGACGGTAAAGCGTTGTACGAATATGCCCGCGCGGGAATCGAAATCGAACGTGAAGCGCGTGCGGTAACGATTCACGAATTAGCGATCCAATTAGCCGAGAATACGGAAAACCATTCGGCTGTAACGCCCAATCAAGCTGCCAATTTAGCTATAAAAATGATAGTAAAATGCAGCAAGGGAACCTACATTCGCACGCTGGGTGAAGACATCGGTGAGGCCTTGGGTTGCGGTGCGCACTTGAGCCGTCTGCGGCGCGTGGCAACGGGTGGATTTCAGGTAGCGCAGTGCATCACCTTGGCTGAATTGGAAGCCATGCCGGAAGAAGAGCGTCTGGCACGGTTATTGCCCGTTGATAGCCTGCTAGAACATCATACCCGCGTCACATTGGATGCCGACAATGCCGCACGGTTCTTGAATGGTCTGGCACGACGCGGCACTTGGGCGGATAGCGCACAAGTCGCGGCTTACGATCCGGCTGGGAATCTGCTGGGAACGGGGCATATTACCCGCCACGAATTGATACCGAAGCGGCTTTTAAGCCCGCTCGAAATCGAACAAATTACGAAAAAATCATGAACGAAAGAGAAGATAGGAAGTTATGAGCCATCAAATTCGCAATATCGCCATCATCGCCCACGTTGACCACGGTAAAACCACCATGGTGGATCAGTTGCTGCGCCAATCCGGCACGTTTGCTGAACACGAAAAAGTCGTCGATACCGTGATGGACAACAATGCCATTGAAAAAGAACGCGGCATTACCATTTTGGCGAAAAACTGCGCCGTCACATGGGAAGGTACGCATATCAACATCGTCGATACCCCCGGACACGCGGACTTCGGCGGTGAAGTGGAACGTGCGCTCTCGATGGTGGACGGTGTGGTGCTGTTGATTGACGCACAAGAAGGCCCCATGCCCCAAACCCGTTTCGTGACCAAGAAAGCCTTGGCACTCGGTTTGAAGCCCATCGTGGTCGTGAACAAAGTGGACAAACCCGGCGCGAATCCCGATAAAGTCGTGAACGCAGCGTTTGACCTGTTCGACAAACTCGGTGCAACCGATGAGCAGTTGGATTTTCCGGTGGTGTACGCTTCCGGCATCAACGGCTGGTCGTCGTTGGAAGAAGGTGCTGCGGGTGAACAATGGGGTACGGATATGTCCGCCCTCTTCAACACCATTTTGAAGCACGTTCCCGCCCAAAAAGGTGACCCCGAAGCGCCTTTGCAGTTGCAAATTTCGGCACTGGATTTTTCGACATTCGTCGGTCGTATCGGTGTAGGCCGTATCAGCCAAGGTACGCTCAAACCCGGTATGGATGTGGTGGTGATGGAAGGCCCCGATGGTAGTTCCGTCAAAGGCCGTATCAACCAAGTGCTGACCTTCCAAGGGTTGGAGCGCGTGCAGGCTAACGAAGCCGGCCCGGGCGAAATCGTGCTGATTAACGGTATTGCGGAAATCGGCATCGGTGTCACCGTGACCGACCCCACCAATCCCGCGCCCCTGCCCATGTTGAAAGTGGATGAACCCACTTTGACCATGAATTTCTGCGTGAACACCAGCCCATTGGCCGGTCGTGAAGGCAAATACGTGACCAGCCGCCAAATCTGGGATCGTCTGCAAAAAGAATTGCAACACAACGTCGCCCTGCGCGTGATGGAAACCGATGAAGAAGGTATCTTCCAAGTCATGGGTCGCGGTGAATTGCATTTGACGATTCTGTTGGAAAATATGCGCCGTGAAGGATATGAGCTGGCTGTTTCCAAACCCCGCGTCATGTTCCGCGACATCAACGGCGAACGCCACGAGCCAATCGAAATGGTGACGGCTGACATCGAAGAAACCCACCAAGGCGGTGTGATGCAAGCATTGGGCGAGCGCAAAGGCGAATTGGTGAACATGGAACCCGATGGCCGTGGACGTGTTCGTTTGGAATATCGTATCCCTGCGCGGGGTTTGATTGGTTTTGCCAACGAATTCATGAACTTGACGCGCGGCTCTGGTTTGATTGCCAACATTTTCGACAGCTACGAACCCCATAAAGGTGAAATCGGCGGTCGTAAAAACGGTGTGTTGATTTCGATGGACGATGGTGAAATTTTCACCTACGCGCTGGGCAAATTGGATGATCGCGGTCGTATGTTCGTGAAAGCGAATGATCCGGTTTACGAAGGCATGATTGTGGGCATCCACAACCGCGATAACGATTTGATCGTGAACGCAACCCGTACCAAGCAGCTCACCAACTTCCGCGTATCGGGCAAGGAAGATGCCATCAAGATTACGCCCCCAATTGATTGCACACTGGAATACGGCGTGGAATTTATTGAGGACGATGAATTGGTGGAAATTACCCCTAAATCGATTCGCCTGCGCAAACGCTTCTTGAAAGAGCACGAACGCAAACGCGCTAGCCGTGACTAAGTGACCCACAATCGAGCTGTCGCATGGATGGTGCTTGTCACCTTTTTGTGGGCAACCGCTGGCGTGGTAACACGCCATCTGGATGCCGCCCGTAGCTTTGAAGTCACTTTTTGGCGATCGTTCTTTACGGCACTTTCCCTGCTGGTGATTTTGCCCCTGCTACGGGGGCGGCGGGTGTTTGCGGATATGTTCCGCGCCGGAATCGCATTCTGGTTTTCGGGATTTTGTTGGGGCGTGATGTTCACCTCCTTCATGATGGCGTTGACCATGACCAGCGTCGCCAATGTGTTGATTACCTTGGCGATGGGGCCTTTGTTTACCGCGTTAATTGCCCGCATTTTTATCGGACACCGCATTGCTTCCCGTACTTGGATGGCGATTGCCGTAGCAGGTGCAGGGATTGTGTATATGTACGGCAATCAACTGGGCAGCGGGCAATGGCTGGGCAGCGTGATTGCGTTACTCGTCCCCTTGGCAGGAGCCTGCAACTGGACGATTGTTCAAAATTCCCACGCCCAAGGCTACGATGTGGATTTGGTTCCCGCCGTGTTGGTGGGTGCTATGGTGAGCAGCTTGGCAACCGTGTTCTTGGCATGGCCTTTGCAGGCAACAGGGCACGATTTGGGTTTATTGGCGTTTCTGGGACTGTTCCAACTTGCGATTCCGTGTGTTTTATCGGTACTGTGCGCCCGTGTGTTGGCCGCACCGGAATTGTCGCTTTTGGCGTTGCTGGAAGTGATTTTCGGCATCCTGCTGGCATGGCTGGGTGCTGGGGAAGTTCCCCAATCCACTGTACTCCTTGGCGGCACGGTAGTGATTGGGGCGTTGGTGTATGCCAACTGGCCGGCTAAAAGCTAAATTTCTAAATTTTCTAAATTTTCAATTCCAAACGCACCGTCCAACGCATTTTGGACGGGTTGTTGCTCTCCACATCCTGCCACTGCGAACCGCTGACGATGCTGCTGAGATTGCCATAATCGCGCGGGAACAGGTTGTTCACGCTGAAACGCAGCACCGCCGATGGATTGATCGTCCACGCCACAAAAGCATCGGTGACCACTTTGGATCCAACCGATGTTTTCTGGCCGATGGGCGCATCCGTGAGCTGCACATCGTAACCCGGCGTGATATTGACACTTGCCCCCATACTCACGGGCAGGCTGCGCATTTTGTAATCAAAACCCAGATTCGCCGTTCCCTTGGGCTGACCTTCTAAGCGATTGTGCGGGCCGGATACGCCCTCCACCTCAGAGTGAAAGAAGCTCACATTACCGCGCAACGAAACGGGAAGTGCATCCGTCCATACTTCATCTAAACGGAATTTGGCTTCCAATTCAAGACCGCGCACAGTGGCATTCCCCACATTTTGCGGGCGCGATACCCAACGCTGATCGGCTGACCACGAGGTATTTTCCAACGTCACCACATTGCGAATCAAATCGTTGATTTGGCGATAGAAGAAATTGGCGCTTAATAATCCGCCTTTTTCCAAATAATGCTCGTAGGCGATTTCAAAACCCCGTGCCAATTCGGGGGCAAGATTGGGATTACCCGCTTTATCGGGGCTGCTGGCGACATTGCTACCCGTAGGATAAAGCGGCGAAAGGCTGGGGCGTGCCACCAAATTTTGGAGCGTAGCCGCCTTGTAACTGCGGGTCAGGCTGGTGCGCCATTGGTTGCGGCTTTTTTCGTCGGGTCGCCATGTCGCGTGCAGCAAAGGGGTTACCACGCTGCTGAAATTGCTGGATTGGTACGTGGTGCTATCGCTTTCGGTTTGAATGCCTTCCCAGCGCAAACCGGCATAGGCCGATATTTGCTTGGTGGGATTCCATTCATCCTGTACGTACACCGCTGTGCGCATGACCGAGGCACTCATATCATCCCCAAAATCTTGCAAGATGGGCGATCCGTTTTGCAAGGTAGTGCGGGTTTGCACGCGCTTGCTGCTGTCTAGTTCGAGTCCTGCCACGATGCTGTGGTCGTTTTCCAGTTGTTGCGACCATTTGCCCAGCATCGTCCATCCAGTTTCTCGGGTGTTGGATTGATCGTCCAGCGTGCGGGAAAGGGCATTGGCGGTATTGAACTCATGCCGCAAACTATGGCTATCGGACACGCTATTGGTAAGCCCGCCACGAATTTCGAGCTTACCACCATCCCCCAGATTTTTTTGCCATTGGGCATTGCCGCGCACCGAGGACATACGGCTGTCGCCACCCGTTTCATACCGTGCATAAGGCGGTGTGAAGGCACTACCCGCCCCTTGATCCAGAGTACCCTGCACAGTACTCGAACCGCGTGAGGTCATCAAGAAGGGCTGCAAAACCAAGGTTTCATCAGGAGCTAGGGTGATTTGAATACGCCCGTTCAGCATCACGCCATCGCGCTGGTAATTGGTTACCTCGGTTTCGTGCTGTTCGAGGATTGACGCTTTGTTATGGTTCAGGTCGTACCAATGGGTGTAGGTGTCGGTGACATCGCGTATATCGTGGCGATTGGCGGATAGCGTGAAGGTGTAATTGACTGCTTCGCCAATTTTGTCGTTATGCGTCCACGACACCATGGGGAAAAGTCGTCCATCTTCACCGCTGACCCCCAATCGCACTTCGTCTTGGGTACGCTTGAGTGCTTCTTTCAGGACGATATTGACCGTTCCAGCGACGGCACGCGCCCCAAACTCGGCGGTGGGAGAACGCATAATTTCGATGCGTTCCACTTGGTCGGGCGGCAAATCATCGAGCGAGAAGCCGGGGGGCATTCGCTCACCGTTGATCAGCAACTGGGTGTACCCGCCACCCATACCGCGCATTCGGACATCGCCCCCACGACCCGGGCGACCGCCAGTAGTAACACCGGGAAGGCGTTTCAACACCTCACTCACCGAACCATCACCAAAACGCGCAATTTCTTGTTTGGTGATAACGATTTTGGAGGCAGTGGAAGCGCTACGAATGTCCTCAGCGTTTGCCGCGCTTTTGACTTCGACCGGGTCGAGCGTGGTGGTGCTTTTTGGCGCTTGCGCCCACGATACCGCGCTTGTTGTTCCGATGACGCTGAGTAGAAGTAACCTTCGATTTAGAGACAGTGATGGTGGAAGGTGTGATGCCATACGTAGAACTCATCAGGCTATTGTCAAGAAGCCCTGATTCTACTGAAGGAGTCACCGAACCCAATGCCACACGTCCACCGCCGTTAAAGCGGGAATTCCAATAAGGAAGGGACATGCTATCCACCCGAACACCCTTGCCCGTGCGGGCAGCGTGGATAAATTTACCATTTCCTATGTAGATACCCACATGGCTAAAGGCGCGGCGCATGGTGTTGAAAAAAACCAAATCACCGGGTTGTAGCTCCGTGCGATCGACTTTGCGGGAAACAGCTGCTTGGTCTCTGGCGCTGCGGGGTAATACCATCCCCACACTTTGTTGAAAGATATTGCGGACAAATCCGCTGCAATCAAATCCAACATCGCTACTAGTCCCACCAGAGCGGTAATGCGCTCCCAGTAAATCCATCGCATTGTTGATGAGAACGGAGGTTGCAGAAGAAAAACCATGATCACCACCCACGCTACTGGTATGGGCAGCGGTGGTAATAGCGGGTTTTTCGATAGAGGTCGGCGCGGCTTGTGCTGCAGGAGCTAACAAAAGCGCGGTAAGAACAAGGATAATTCGCATTCGGCAAGCTTAACCCGTGATATTCGCGGTGTCAAGCACGTTTCTATAGGGGTTTTACATGGCAAAAACAGAATCAAAAACTACAGTTCTTCCCGATGGGCTACGGTATAAATCCAAGGTATCGGGGTCGCCCTTTATGGCGGCGGCCTCTTTTGGCGGGGCAACCATGTCCTGCTTTCTTTGCGGTAAACACCGCGCCCGCTCGTTGATGACCACTAAAAAGGTATTAGGCAAATCCCAAGCCGTTTGTGCGCCTTCGTGCAAAGAATTGGAAGAAATGCTCGCTGCTAATGCGGCAAGCGCAGCGAATGCCGCTAATACGGCTAATACGGCTAATGCAGCCAGTACAACCAATTCCACGGGAAGCTAGCATGTTATTAAATATAGAAGAATCCCAACTGGTTTTGGTCGATTACCAAATCCGCTTGATGCCCGCTATGTGGGAAGCGGATACGGTGATTGCCAATGCCGTGCGCCTCACGCAAATTGCGGCGCTGTTGGAAGTGCCGGTGTTTGCTACCGAACAAAATCCTTCCAAACTCGGAGGAAGCGTTCCGATGCTGGATGCCGCACTCAAAGAGGCGAAAGCACGACTCTTTTCCAAAATGCACTTCGGTGCGGTGGAAGAAGGGTTCGGCGAATGGCTGGTTCCACCCCCCAAACCCGTTCAAGGCAATGCCCGCAGCTTGCCCAAGCACCTGCAAAAACCCCGCGCCCCTGAAAACGAGCGGCGCAGCATCGTGATTGCAGGTTGTGAAGCCCATGTGTGCCTGCTTCAAACCGCATTGCAACTGCTGGAAGACGAATTGGATGTATGGGTGGTGACCGATGCGTGCAGTTCCCGCACCGAGCGCAACCGTGATGCTGCCTTCGATCGCCTCGCCGGAGCCGGAGCCGAACTGGTGACGACGGAAATGGTCGCCTTTGAATGGCTGCGTACCGCTGAAAATCCAGATTTCAAAGCGGTTCATGCACTCATAAAGTGAATTAACATAGCGTCTCTTTAGCGATAATTATGAATTCAATTAACAACACCTGAGGGACATTCTCTATGACAACTTCCACGAGTTACACCGATTTTTACAACCGCTCTATCGAAGACCGCGAAGGTTTTTGGGGTGAAGAAGCCAAACGCATCGAATGGCAAACCCCGCCCCAGCAAGTCTGCGACTACAGCAACCCACCCTTTGCCCGCTGGTTTGCGGGTGGTACAACCAATTTGTGCCACAACGCCGTCGATCGTCACTTGAAAGACCGTGCCGACCAGCCTGCCATCATCGCTATTTCGACTGAAACCAATACCGAGAAAGCCTACTCTTTCGCCGAATTGCACCTTGAAGTGCAACGCATGGCTGCTGCCCTCCAAGAACTGGGCGTAGAAAAAGGCGACCGCGTATTGATTTATATGCCCATGATCGCCGAAGCCGCTTTTGCGATGCTGGCGTGCGTGCGTATTGGTGCGATTCACTCGGTGGTATTTGGTGGCTTTGCGGCAGGTGCATTGGCTTCGCGTATCGAAGATTCTGCGCCCAAGGTCATCGTGAGTTCCGAAGGCGGTATGCGCGGCGGTAAAGTCGTTCCTTACAAACCCTTGTTGGACGAAGCGATTGAACATTCCAGCCACAAGCCACAAGCGGTACTGTTGGCAAACCGTGGTTTGGTTGCCATGAATATCGTGGCAGGTCGTGATGTCATGTGGAGCGAACTGCGTGAAAAACACCTGAACGCCGTTGTTCCTTGCGAATGGGTTGATGCCACTCACCCCAGCTACATCCTCTACACCAGCGGAACCACCGGTAAACCCAAAGGTGTACAGCGCGACACTGGCGGCTATGCCGTGGCGTTGGCAGCTTCGATGCAGCACATTTACTGCGGTAACCCGGGTGAAACCTATTTCTCCACCAGCGATATTGGCTGGGTGGTAGGACACAGCTACATCATCTACGGCCCGCTGATTGGCGGTATGGCAACCATCATGTACGAAGGTTTGCCCACACGTCCCGATGGCGGCATTTGGTGGAGCTTGGTGGAAAAATACAAGGTCACCGTGATGTTCAGCGCCCCCACTGCCGTGCGCGTGTTGAAAAAACAAGACCCTGCGTTGATGGCGAAATACGACCTCTCCAGCCTCCGCGCCCTGTTCTTGGCCGGCGAGCCATTGGATGAGCCTACCGCGCAATGGATTAGCGACAGCCTGAAAAAGCCAATCATCGACAACTACTGGCAAACCGAAACCGGCTGGCCTATCCTCGGCATCGCCAACGGTGTGGAACAAAAAGCCAGCAAGTTCGGTAGCCCCGGCATCCCCATGTACGGCTACAACGTCAAGTTGTTGGACGATGCGGGTGAAGAATTGCACGGCGGCGATCAAAAAGGCGTGGTTATGGCGGAAGGCCCACTGCCACCCGGCTGTATGCAGACCATCTGGCACGATGATGACCGTTTCGTCAAAACCTACTGGCAAAAACTCAACGGCAAATATATCTACAGCACCTTCGATTTGGGCGTGCGGGATAAAGACGGCTACTTCTTCATCTTGGGTCGTACCGATGACGTGATTAACGTCGCGGGTCACCGCCTTGGAACCCGTGAGATTGAAGAGGCGATTTCCGGTCACCCCAATATCTCCGAAGTGGCGGTAGTGGGTGTTGCCGATAGCCTGAAAGGTCAAGTTGCGGTGGCGTTTGCTGTGGTTAAAGATGCCAGCGTGCTGGTAGACGATGCCGCCCACGCCAAGCTCGAAGCCGAAGTGATGAAAGTGGTTGACCATTCCATCGGCGCGGTGGGTCGCCCAGCCCGCGTGCGTTTCGTGAACGTGTTGCCCAAAACCCGTAGCGGTAAATTGCTGCGCCGTGCGATTCAAGCCGTGTGCGAAGGCCGTGATACCGGCGATTTGACCACGATGGACGATCCCGCTGCATTGCAACAGATTCGGGATTTGATGGCGTAAACCAGCGATGGATGCCCCTGCGATGATGCAATGTCACCGCAGGGGCAT
>CALMCD010000197.1 GCA_937863075.1 uncultured Rhodoferax sp.
CGGAGCATTCCGTAAATGCAGCGGCACTTCGCGGCTTTGGTCTTTTTTGACAAAATCACGGGCTTGGTTATAGGCCTTATATCCCGCGTTACTTTTGGGCGCAACCGCCATATAAATAACCGCTTGCCCCAACGCTAATTCTCCTTCAGGGCTGCCGAGGCGTTCGTAGGTTTGGGCGGCATCGTTGGCGATTTGCAGGGCGCGGGGGTCGGCTAGGCCAATATCTTCCCACGCCATGCGGATGATGCGCCGCGCCAAATACAGCGGGTCAGTGCCACCGTCCAGCATCCGGCACAGCCAATACAACGCTGCATCAGGATGCGAACCGCGCACCGATTTGTGCAGGGCGCTAATGGCATCGTGAAAATTTTCGCCGCCCTTGTCGTAGCGCCGCAGCCGCTCGCCCAGCACTTTCAAAACCCATTGTTCATCCAGCGTGTGCCGTCCTTCTTGTCGCGCTGCATGAAACAGGGTTTCGAGCGTATTCAGCAACCGGCGGGCATCACCATCGGCATGGGCAATCAGGCGTTCGATGGCGGGTTCGGCGATGTTTTCAATCGCTGCATCTGCCAAGCTCGTCAATGCTACTGCGATAATTTGCCGTAAATTGTCTGCCGTCAAGGGCTGCAAAACGTAGACTGTGGCACGCGATAACAATGCCGAATTGATTTCAAACGCGGGGTTTTCCGTAGTCGCGCCGATGAAGGTGAATAAACCGCTTTCGATATGCGCCAAAAATGCGTCCTGCTGCGCTTTGTTGAAGCGATGCACTTCGTCCACAAACACCATGCTGGATCGCCCCTGTGCTTGGGCGATTTGCGCTTTTTCCACCGCTTCCCGAATCTCTTTGATACCACCCAGCACGGCGTTAATGGTCAAAAATTGCGCGTCAAACGCATTCGCCATCAACCGCGCGATGGTGGTTTTGCCGACTCCGGGTGGCCCCCACAAAATACAACTATGCGGCTGCCCCGATTCAAACGCCAGCCGCAGCGCCATGCCTTCGCCCAAAATGTGCTGCTGCCCGATGACATCACCCAGCTTTTGCGGGCGCAGGCGTTCGGCGAGGGGTTGATGTTGCATTTATTCTTTCTCGTTGAG
>CALMCD010000198.1 GCA_937863075.1 uncultured Rhodoferax sp.
TGATAGCGCACAACCAAGGCGTAGCGGGTGCTAGTGGGCATCAGGTATTGGGGATTCCGGTTCAGGAGGGTGGGTTGTGGGGCATCACCAGCTATGGTTGGTTGTATATCCAGATGCTGGTTGTGCCAGAAGCGTTGCGCGGGCAGGGCGTGGGAGCGCGTTTGGTGCGTGAGGCCGAGCAAGAAGCCCTCCGGCGCGGCTGTCACCATGCGTGGGTCGATACGCAATTCGGTGCGCGTGGGTTTTATGAGCGTCTGGGGTATTGCTGTTTCGGCGAGCTGCCCGATTATCCGGCGGGATTCACGCGCACGTTTTTAAGCAAAAAGCTCGACGTTTTCTCCGGTGCGGGCCATACGCCTTGATCTTCACATTCTTCGACGTAAATTTGGTTCTCGCGGGCATTGTTGGGGATATACACCTGAATATCCGCCGTGGCAGGATAGGTTTCGTTCTCCGAGCAAGTCACGCTTTGCGTAGTGCCTAACACCAGTTCGGTATGCGGCTTGATTTTGCAAACGACGAGGCGGTCAATCGGACTCCATTCTTTGCAGATGGCGTTTTGGGCGCGGTACGATTCGCGCGTTCCGCTGGGGCGATTCATCGACCACCACGCGCCTTGTGCCGTCCAAGGGCGGCTGGAATCGTACAAACGGTACACGGTAATCGGTTCGACCGCGACAAAACTCTGCGCCGCACATACACCACCCTTGCCCGCCGCGCCTTTGGCCTGCGGCATGAGCTTATCGCTGGCTTCTGCCCGTAATCCGGCGATCGTGGTATTCACGCTCCCCACGCAGTAATCTCCTTCCTGCACACCAATGTGGCTACATGCAGTCAGGAAGGCGATAGGGATAAGGTAAAGGGATTTTTTCAACATCATGGTGTACCTTTCATTGCGGTGGAGCGATTGAAAAGAGAGTCTACTGGCTTTCCAGTTGATAAAAGAAGCATCTTTAGAACGCATGAAGAAAGTGGACAATATCCACTTTGTCGCGCATTTATCGCACCTTGAGCGCACTCCACATCCACGCGAAATTGATGAAAAAAACTATCCTTTTTATAGCTACTTATGCAGCAATAGCAACGTTTTCAGGCGTTTTTGCGCAAGAATCAGCTCCGGTGGCACGCAAGGGCGAGGCGATTACGCTGAATTTTAATAACGCCGATATTGAATCGGTGGCACGCACCATCGCCACGCTCACAGGGCGCAATGTGGTGGTTGATCCGCGTGTCAAGGGAACGATTAACTTGGTCACCGAAAAACCAATTGCCCCCGCGCTCGCCTACCACCAGTTTTTGGCGATGCTGCGCTTGCAAGGCTTTACGGTGGTCGAATCGGCGGGGTTGGACAAAATCGTGCCAGAAGCCGATGCCAAACTCCAAGGCGGTGCGGTATTGGATGGCAAAACCGCTGGCAATGGGCAAATCGTGACGCAGATTTTCAAACTCCATTTTGAAAATGCGAATAATCTGGTTCCGATTTTGCGCCCGCTCATTAGCCCGAATAACACCATTAACGTGAATCCCAGCAATAATTCTCTGGTAATTACCGATTATGGCGATAACCTGCGGCGGATGGCGCAAATTATTGCGGCGATGGATGTTTCTAATGCAACCGATGTCGAGGTGATTGTGCTGC
Source organism: uncultured Rhodoferax sp. (assembly GCA_937863075.1). GTDB lineage: Bacteria > Pseudomonadota > Gammaproteobacteria > Burkholderiales > Burkholderiaceae_C > Allorhodoferax. Next base: position 1,640 of record CALMCD010000198.1, read on the forward strand.
AACACGCCATTGCCTCCGACCTCGTGCCGCTGGTGCAAAAGCTGCTCGAATCCAGCGGCGGCACAGGAGCTGCGCCCAATGGCGTGGCGGATGCGTCGTTCAAAACCACGGTGATGGCAGAACCGCGCAGCAATACGGTGGTGTTGCGGGCGGCGAATCCGGCGCGGCTGGCGTTGGCAAAATCGTTGATTGCGAAATTGGATCAACCCACCTCCAAAAATCCGACGGGCAATATCCATGTCGTGTACCTGAAGAATGCCGAGGCGACCAAGCTCGCGGTGACCTTGCGGGCGGCTTTGGCGAGTACCACCAGCAGCACCGCAGCCACGCCCCAAGCCGGTATGCCCAACTCCACCGCAACCACCGCCGGCAACAATACAGCTACGCCGCAATCCAGCACCGGCGGACAGATTCAAGCGGATGCGGCAACCAATTCGCTCATCATCACCGCGCCCGATCCGCAGTATCGGCAATTACGGGCGGTGATTGACCAACTCGACCAACGCCGCGCCCAAGTCTATGTCGAAAGCCTGATTGCCGAGGTGAATGTCGATAAGGCGGATGAGTTCGGCATTCAATGGCAAAGCGCTATCGGGCAAAACGGCGATACCAATGTCGGATTTTTGGGAACGAACTTCAGCATCGGTGGAACGAATATCGTCGATTTAGCCGTGCGTGCGGCGACAGGATCGGGGACATCAGTTCCGGCAACGGGTATCAATTTGGGTATCGCGCACATGACCAACGGCGCGTATGTGCTGGGGGCGTTGGCGCGGTTTATTCAAAGCAACGGCGCGGGTAATGTGCTTTCTACGCCCAATTTGGTGACGCTGGACAATGAAGAAGCCAAAATCGTGATCGGTAAAAATGTTCCGTTTGTGACGGGGCAATACACCAACACGGGCAGCTCGACCAGCACGGTGAATCCGTTTCAAACCTATGAGCGCAAAGATGTAGGCTTAACCCTGCGCGTCAAACCCCAAATCAGTGAAAACGGCACGGTGCGGCTAACGGTGTTTCAGGAAGTGTCTTCGATAGCGCCTGAATCGGTAAATGCCGTGAGCGGCCCAACGACGAATAAGCGTTCAATTGAAACCAATGTATTAGTAAACGATGGTTCGATCATCGTGCTGGGTGGTTTGCTGACCGATGAGGTGGCGAATAACCAAGAAAAAGTCCCCGGCCTTGGCGATTTGCCGTGGATCGGCAATCTGTTCAAAAGCGAAAGCCGCAGCCGCAAAAAAACCAATTTGATGCTATTCCTCCGCCCCGTGGTGATGCGCGATGCTGCCGCCAGCGATAGCCTCTCGCAAAGCCGTTACGACCAAATGCGTGCGCTGCAAATCGGCACACAGCCCCCTGCCGACAAGACCGCTCCCGCCACCCCTGAACGCGATGTACCGGTGCTGCCATGACAACCACACGATTGAACCCACATCCCCGATTCCTTCCATGCGCAGGCTTGTGCCTTGCTGTGATGCTGCCATCCGCCCATGCCGGCAACTTGGTGAATGATGGCGCGTTTGAGCAAAACACCCTGCAATGGACGAGTTCCCGCGCAACCCTGACCCTCGATCCGCTCGCCGCTGCGCAGGGTAAAGCGGGCATGAAGATTAGTTCGCCCTATGCGGGGTGCGCGGTGGGGGCGGTTTATAACTTGAATCCGGCGGATTTTCAAAACGGAACGCTCTATGAATTCGGCGCACGCACCCGCCTTGCCAGCACGGTGGCGGGGGCTTCGGTTCGATTGACGCTCAAGTTGATCCGCAATGGGACGGAAATCACGATCGACGGCGAACAATCGAGCTACGATGCCAAAGCCTATTCCGAGAAGTGGACACGCGCCTTCGGGGTTTATAAAGCCGACTTTGCTGCGACCGATACCCTCAAGTTGTGCATCGGCGCGTCTGAGGCGAATAAGCCGCTGTATGTAGACGATGTATTTATCAAGCCGCTCACGACCCAGCAGGTGCAAGAAGATACCGGCTACCAACCGCCCACCACGCTGGATGCCACGAACCGCATTTACGCCGACGGCAATCGGCTGGTGATTGGAACCGCCAAAACGCCGTTTCTTTTGAAGGGCATTAACGTCTATTTATACGACCCGGGTAACGATACCGACCCGCCCCCCGCGTGGGACGATTTCAAATACAAAAATGCCGATGCCGAATCCTACGCCGAGATCAGCCGCTGGGGTTTTAATACCGTGCGTTTGATGCTCTCGTATAACCTCTTTGAAAGTAATACCAACCCGGGGGTGTATAAAGAAGAAGGTTGGGCATTATTGAATCGGCATATTGCGTGGGCGAAGCAAAATAATATCCGTTTGATTTTAGATATGCACGTCCCGCCCGGGGGTTATCAAAGCACGAATAATACGGGATTCGGCAGTAGCGATGCACTCAAAAAACGGTTGGAAGATTTATGGGTTGCCATCGCCACACGGTATAAAAATGAAACCACCATCGCGGCTTACGATTTAATCAACGAACCGCACGTTAATAACTGGTTTACCTATGCCCAAACCCTGATCAACAAAATTCGGTCGGTGGATACGAATCATTTAATTGATGTCGAAGTTTCTTTTCATACCAGCGATAAAGGAATGTTCAAGCTAGAAGATAATAATATCCTCTACGATGTGCATTGGTATGAACCGTGGAGCTGGGCGGGATCGCACACCAATAACACGCCTTACACCGGTACGTTGGAACAATTCAAACAATTATTGCGCAAAGGCGAAGGTTTAAGCACGTTTTATAATGCGACGACGGATCAATTTACCGTCCCCATGAATATCGGTGAATACGGTGTAACCTTTGAAAAATACGAAGTAGCGGGCGTGAATGGGGTAACGTGGTTGCAGCACGCCCATGCCGCTTTTGATTATTTTGGAATCAATCGCCAGCTTTTTCATTACAACGAAAATAATTTCGGTATCTACCGTTCATGGAATAGTTACCCGAATGAACACAGCAAAACCACCGAAGCGTTGAAAGCGGCGTTATCGAGTTCCGTGAATGGATATGACCGTATTTTGAATTGGGCCGAATATAAATTCCCCAGCTTGCTGAATCGCCCCCAAGCAAATCAAACATTAACCGATGGAACGGTATACCGCTGCTACCCCACGGGGATTTGCACGGGCTATCGACAAGGCCGCATCCTTGTTTTTGATGGCCGCCAGTTACTGGATGTCGGTGCGGATACCGATTTATTGCGGTTGGCTGCGGTGGATGGGTTTTAATAAACGGAATATAATGGAAGATTGGAGAATTAAATGCTTAAAAGTTATGCCGCCATTTACCAAAAAGGGCATTTGAATTGGTTGGATGATATTCCACCACAAGACAATATGAAAGTAATTGTCACATTTGTGGAGGCTATTCCGCAATTGCAAGCGCCCTTATTCAATGCACAAAAAATACTCCAACAAGCATGGAATTGTTTGGAAAAAAAACAAACCATCCAGCAAATTGATGCAGATATTGCAAAAATGCGCTCAGAATGGGAGTAGCTTATGGTTATTGATACCAATATCCTGATTTACTACCTCAATCAACAATTAACCGACAAGGCGAAAATGGAGGTTGAGAACGCCATCCTTCAAGGAAGTGCCATTTCCATTATTACGCGCATTGAGGTTTTGGGTTGGCAAGGGCATACGGAAGCATCGTTGGTGGCGGCAAAAAATTTACTTTCTTTATTAGAAGAAATAGATTTGAATCAAATAATTGCGAATCAGTGCATTGCATTGCGTAAAATGTATAAAATAAAACTACCAGATGCGATTATTGCCGCTACCGCTTTAACACATCAACAAGTAATAATGAGTCGCAATGAAGATGATTTCATCAAAATTGCAGGATTAACCGTCAATAATCCTTTTTCATGAAATACCCCCTCCCCTACGCCTTCGCACGCAGTGGTGATGTGCTGCTTGAAGACAATGATGCAGCACTCACGCTGTATGTACACACCATCCAGCCGGAAGTGGTGAGCGAAATTACGCGCCAGTTTCCGGTGCAGCGGGTTGAAATCGAGGCGCTAGAACCCTTGCGCCAACGCATCAGCGCGGCCTACGCGCAAAGCGAATCCAGCGCCGCGATGGTGGTGAGCGAGGTCGAGGCGGATGTGGATTTGTCGCGCATGATGCAATCTCTGCCCGCGATTGAAGATTTGCTCGAAACCAGCGATGACGCGCCCATCATCCGAATGCTCAACGCGCTTTTGACGCAAGCCGCGCGGGATGGGGCAAGCGATATTCACATCGAACCGTATGAACGCCATTCGGCGGTGCGTTTCCGTGTCGATGGCACGTTGCGTGACGTGGTGCAACCCAATCGCGCCCTGCACGCGGCGCTGATTTCGCGCTTAAAAATCATGGCGGATTTGGATATTGCTGAAAAGCGTCTGCCGCAGGATGGGCGTATTTCGCTGCGAATCGGCACGCGCGGTGTGGATGTGCGCGTCAGCACGCTGCCCAGCGCCCACGGCGAACGCGCGGTGCTGCGGCTATTGGATAAAAGCGGCGGCGTTTTGAGCTTGGAATCGGTCGGGATGCAGGGCAAGGTTTTGCAGCAGTTAGAACACCTCATCGCCCAACCGCACGGCATTATTTTGGTGACGGGGCCAACGGGCAGCGGTAAAACGACTACGTTGTATGCCGCGCTGCAAAAGCTCGACACGAAAAGCCAAAACATCATGACGGTGGAAGACCCCATCGAATACGAACTGGCTGGCGTGGGGCAAACGCAGGTGAACGCCAAAATTGATTTGGATTTTGCCAAGGCGCTGCGGGCGATTCTGCGGCAAGACCCGGATGTCATCCTCATCGGTGAAATCCGCGATTTGGAGACGGCACAAATCGCCATTCAAGCCTCGCTCACCGGACATTTGGTGCTGGCAACACTGCACACCAACGATGCCGCCAGCGCGGTTACCCGCTTGACTGATATGGGGATCGAGCCGTTTTTGCTCAGTTCCTCGCTGCTGGGTGTGTTGGGGCAACGGTTGTTAAGAAAATTCTGCACGCATTGTCACGGCGCGGGCTGTACAAGCTGTGGACAAACGGGTTACCAAGGTCGAACCGGTGTGTTTGAACTGTTGATAACCGATGATGCGATACGCGCCCAAATCCACCACCGTGCCTCGGAAGCCGATATTCGTGCAGCGGCGATTGCCAGTGGTATGACGCTGATGCGCGAAGATGGAGAGCGTTTGGTGCGCGAAGGCATCACTTCGCGCGAGGAGCTGGTGCGGGTTACGCGGGATTGAA
>CALMCD010000199.1 GCA_937863075.1 uncultured Rhodoferax sp.
CCGCGTCGAGGTACGCGGCATCGGGGCACAGCAAAATGCTTTGCGCCAATTCGTCATGCTCGGCTTGGCTGAACAAATCCATCGCCACCCAATCGGGCGGGGTCGTGCCGTCGGCAAGCACCAAAATTTCGCTGGGGCCGGCAATCATGTCGATGCCCACCGTGCCGAAAACGCGCTTTTTCGCGCTCGCCACATACGCATTGCCCGGGCCGGTGATTTTGTCCACTTTGGGGATGGTCGCCGTGCCATACGCCAACGCCGCCACCGCTTGCGCACCGCCAATCGTGAACGCGCGGCTCACGCCCGCCACATACGCTGCCGCCAGCACCATCGCATTTTTCTCGCCGCGCGGTGTGGGAACGACCATGATGATTTCACCCACGCCCGCAACGTGCGCCGGAATCGCATTCATCAACACAGAAGAAGGATACGTCGCCTTGCCACCCGGAACGTAAATCCCCACGCGATCCAACGGCGTGACTTTTTGCCCGAGCAACGTGCCGTCTTCATCGCGGTAACTCCAGCTTTCGCCGCTGGCACGTTTTTGCGCCTCGTGGTACGAACGCACCCGTGCCGCCGCCGCTTGCAGGGCTTCGCGCTGCTGGGCGGGGAGGCTATCGAACGCGGTTTTCAATTCGGCTTGCGTGAGTTCCAAATCGGCAACCGAGGCAGCTTCTACGCCATCCCACCGCGCGGTGTAATCCAAAATGGCGGCATCGCCGCGTTGTTGCACATCCAAAAGAATATCGGCAACGCGCTGCTCAATCGCGGCATCGGTATCCGCTGACCAATGCAGTTTGGCTTTGAATTGTGCATCAAAATCGGCGCTAACGCTTGATAGGCGTGCAGGTGTAGCTATTAAATTCATAGCGATTTATTAAAAAAGTTTATTAAGATAATGAGGAAAGAAGTGGTGTGATGTATGAGTACCCACGCTTTTCTTCCAATTTACGGTATTTTTCTGTAATTGCAGGGTCTGAAAACTGCCCTTCAATTTGGTTGATTTCACCCAAACCATCCAAACCTTTCAGCGCGATGGTACTCATACCCCATTCACTGCGTGGCACTTTTTGTTCTTTGTATGCAAGAAGATACGCATCCAAAATTCCTTTGCTAGGCGTTTCGATTTCTTGACTTAGGGTAGTGAGGTAATCTGACTTATTCGTCTTATGCCAAGCAATGGAAAATCCGGCACGATGACACAATTCGATATGAACCAACAACATGGTTCGCCCATTGCCATCCAAAAATGGGTGTCCGTACGCAAATAGCCCCATAACCTCGCCGGGCTTTTGTGCCATGAATGCGGTGTTTTGCCCCAGTTTCAAACCATGCTCTACTGCCAAACGCGCGGATTGAGGGTGAGCAAACAGCACACTTCCCTTTTTTACGGCACTGTGCGGCAATACCATTCCTCTGTCTTGCCCTGCCCAAGGATAGTAGTCCGCAAACAAAATGCGATGAACGGATAAAAAATCTTCGTAGGTCAGCACTTTTTTGGCGGCTAAATGCGCAAAAGCCGTTTCGATATGGGCTTCAAATAGGTCGTGCTCAAAGCGTTTAATGTTCCGAGCATCTTTATCCTTTCGGACATTGCGAAGATAGCCCTCTGTCTCAAAATCATGAAACGGGTCAAACATGGCGCGTCTCATCAAAATAACGCCCTAAAAGCAGCACCATCATTTGACCGCTGATGACGTTAGCACGGCGCAGTGCGATCACCAATTTTTCGGTTTCATCCGGCTTCACATCATCATCTGCCAAGCTGGTAATAACCTGCGCCAAAGCGCTGCTGCCCGTTTTCCGATAGGCGATGCCATACTGTTGCGCTAAATTCGCAATATACGCACCGAGTCCCGTAGTCGGAATATCCGCTCCAATCATTGCACCGCATTCCCAAACGCATCAATAA
>CALMCD010000200.1 GCA_937863075.1 uncultured Rhodoferax sp.
CGGTACGCCAATCCCAGCAGTTGCGCCAGTTGTGCGGCACTGGGGCGGCTGGATTCGGGGATCGGGATCACCACATCGATTTGATGGGGGGGAATGGTCGAAGCCACCCGTTTCGCCAAGGCCGCACCCAAACCCAAACGCGCTTGGTAGACCGAGATACCATCCATCACCGAATCGGGGCGTGCCAAGTAGACGTATTCAAATACACACGGGTTCAAGCTGGGGTTGTCGGAACACTGGCGGCTGTGAATCGTTCCATCCAATTCCACGAACACGGCTTCACCGGCGTGGAGATTGCGTTCAAACGCATGGCCTACGCCTTCCAACACCACCGATTCGCTGGCAATGGTCACGCTGCCGTCGCTGCCCTTGCCCATACACAAAGGGCGAATGCCAAACGGGTCACGGAACGCCAGTAAGCCATAGCCCGCAATCAGCGCGATCACCGCATACGAACCCCGCACGCGCCGATGCACTTGGCGCACCGCCGCGAACACGTCTTGCACTTTGAGCGATTTACCATCACTTGAACGTGCCAATTCGTGCGCCAATACGTTGAGCAGCACTTCCGAATCGCTTTCCGTGTTGATGTGGCGATGATCGGTCTCGAACATCTCGTTCTTCAGGGCGCGGGCGTTGGTCAAGTTACCGTTGTGTACCAGCACGATACCGAAGGGCGCATTGACGTAGAAGGGCTGTGCCTCTTCTTCGCTAAAGGCGTTGCCGGCGGTGGGGTAGCGCACTTGCCCCAAACCGCAGTTTCCGGGTAACGAGCGCATATTGCGGGTGCGAAATACATCGCGCACCATACCCTTGGCTTTGTGCATAAAGAATTTACGTTCCTGCTGGGTCACAATCCCCGCCGCATCTTGCCCCCGATGCTGTAGCAGCAAAAGGGCATCATAAATTAACTGGTTCACTGGTGATTGGCTCACCACACCGACAATCCCGCACATAAAGCGTTCTCACTTCACAAATAAAAATTGGAAAATTCGGAAAATTCGGAAAAATTTAGAAAAAAATTTTGAAACTTAACGTTCACGTTCTAAAACAGACGCTGATAAATCTAATTTACGCACGCGCGAGGCGGCGGCATCCGCTTCGCTGCGTGATTTCAAGGGGCCAATTCGTACCAAAGTCCGTTTTTCTTGTTTGCGTTCCACAATTTGGACATAGGTGGGCAAACCCGCCGCTTCCACTTTGGTACGCACGGCCCGCACCTTGGCCGAATCGGTGAATGCCCCTAAATGAACGATAAACGGCTTGGCAGGTCGATTCGCAGCCGCAGGCTCTGGTTCGGATTTGGGCTTGGATTTGGTTTTCTCTTTATCCTTGTTCTTGGGGGGTGATGGCAAATTCAGCACGGGCCGTGCGGGGGGGGAATCACCAGACAATGCGGTCGCTGTGGGTGTGGGTACGGCGGTAGGACGTGCCGCCGATCGGGGCGCGATCTCACGCGTACCCTCGGCACTCTCCACAATCACCGCATGAGAAGGAACTGCTGGCGGCAAGGCCGATGCCGCCGGAGCCGGATTGGATAACCGCTGGGGGTTGGTAATGGTAATCGGTACATTGACCGGTAAGGGACGTGGATCGCTATCAAACAATCGGGGCAAACCCGCTACCCCCAGCGCGACCAAAATAGTCGCACCCATCAAACGATGACGCGCCCGTCTGCGCAAGGTCTCCACACTTCCAAGGGCAGGTGGGGCAGGACGGGCAGCAGCTCGGGATTTAGGATTACCCTTGTGAAGTTTGAAAAAAGCCATCGCCTAAGGAGAAAGAACACCACCGACAGTGTAAAACGACCCAAAGACAACGATTCTATCAGTGGGATTTGCATTCTGTCGGGCGGCTTGCAATGCTTCTTGCGGGTTTTCAAAACATTCGGTCGTTACATCGGCGCGGGTATTTTGGGATTGGTTTTGAATTTGCCATTGCGTTTGCAAATCCACGGCTTTGGCGGCGCGGGCGGTGGGTAAATCGGCAAAATACCAGCGGTCGATTAACGGGTTCAATCGGGTAAACATGCTGCTTAAATCCTTATCCGCCATTGCGCCAAAAACGGCGTGGGTGCAGGGATAAAACCCCATTGCATCCAAATTGACCGCCAAGGCAGCGACCGAATGCGGATTGTGCGCCACATCAAAAACCTGTACCGGTTGCCCGGGCAGAATTTGAAAACGTCCGGGTAATTGCACCATCGCAAAACCATTGCGAATTGCTTGCGCACTCAAAGGCAGGCGTTCACGCAGCGCGGTTAATGCCGCGAGCACCCCCGCTGCATTGACGAGCTGATTCGCGCCGCGCAGTGCCGGATACGCCAAACTCGCGTAACGCCGACCGCGCCCTTGCCAGTTCCATTGCTGCGGGTCGCCGGACACGCTGAAATCACGCCCCGTATGTCCGACCCGCCACAAATCCGCCCCAATTTCCCGCGCATGGTCGATGATGCTTTGCGGCGGCATCGGATCGCTCACAATCACGGGGCGGCCGGTGCGCATGATGCCGGCTTTCTCGAATCCAATTGCCTCACGCGTGTCGCCCAAGAACTCGGCGTGGTCGATGTCGATGCTGGTAATCACCGCGCAATCGGCATCAATGATATTGGTGGCATCCAAACGCCCGCCCAAGCCCACTTCCAAAATCGCCACATCCAAATTGGATTCGACCATGACGTGCAAAATCGCCAGCGTGGTAAATTCAAAATAGGTTAAAGGCGTTTCGCCTCTAGCCCTTTCCACACTTGAAAATGAAGCTATTAAAAGCGAAGCATCCACATCGTTACCCAGCAGCCGCAAGCGTTCCTCGAAATGCACCAAGTGCGGCGAGGTAAACACCCCCGTGCGATAACCCGCTTGCCCCAAAATGGATTCGAGCATGGCGCAGGTAGAGCCTTTACCGTTCGTACCCGCGACGGTGATCACGGGGCAGGTAAACACCAATTTCATACGCTGGGCGACGGTGCGCACGCGCTCCAAACCCAGTTCGATGGTGCTGGGGTGCAAGCGTTCGCAGTAGGCGAGCCAATCGGCTAGCGTGGTAGGTAATGCAGTCGATAAGGACAATTCGGACATGGTGCGGTAGGTTCTGTTTTAGGAGAAATTTTGGCAAAGTGCCAAAACCGTCGCGCTTTGGTTCATCGTATAAAAATGCAGCGAGGGTGCGCCGCCTTGTTTTAAACGTTCGCATAAATCCGCCACCACATCCATCCCAAACGATTTAATGGATGCGGTATCGTCGCCAAAACCTTGCAGCCGCAAGCGAATCCAGCGCGGAATTTCTGCACCGCAGGCATCCGAAAAACGCATCAGTTGGGATGAGCTGCTAATCGGCATAATCCCCGGAACGATAGGAATCGTAATCCCCATTGCCGCACAATCATCGACAAATCGAAAATAGGCATCGGCATTATAAAAATACTGGGTAATCGCCGAATTAGCACCCGCTTTGACTTTGGTAGCAAAGGCTTGCAAATCGCTGTGCGGAGATTTGGCTTGCGGATGAATTTCAGGATAAGCCGCTACTTCAATATGGAAATAATCGCCCATTTCAGCGCGAATAAATTCCACCAAATCACTCGCATAATGAAATTCACCACCCAAACCATAACCGCTGGGTAAATCACCCCGCAGCGCCACAATGCGTTTGACACCCATATCTTTCAGGGTATGCAGGTGTTCGCGGATACTTTGGTGTGTCGCCCCGATGCACGATAAATGCGAAGCCGCCGCATAACCTTCTGCCAAAATCTCGCGCACGGTGTTGAACGTGCCTTCTTGCGTCGAACCGCCCGCGCCAAAGGTCACGGAACAAAATTCAGGATTCAAGGCATACAGTTGCGACCGCACGCCCCGCAGTTTGACCGCGCCTTCGGGCGTTTTTGGGGGGAAAAATTCAATGCTGGTTTTCATTTTCA
>CALMCD010000201.1 GCA_937863075.1 uncultured Rhodoferax sp.
TTTTTATTGCAGGAGATAAAAAATGGGTTTATTTGATGGATACCAACGTGGTGCAGCAGCAGCGAAAGCGGATGGTGGTGAAAATAAATTGACCGCACGGGCATTGGAAGAATTTGCCAGAAATGGTTTTGGTTTAATGCCGGGCGCACAAAACCGTGAAGATGAATTTAGACGCGGTTACAGCGAAACCTACGAAACCATAACCCGCGATGCACAGCGCAATGTGCCAGTACAAATTACATCACAAGTTACAGCAACGGATTTTATTCAACCAATACAAGGGGATTTTACTATGGCGAATAATCAGAATATCGAGCAATCTATTGAACTTTTGAAAGAAATGGGACGTTATATATGGCAGCTTCAAAATGCACTGCAAGAAGCCAGCAATAACTATGACCAACAAATGAAAAGCATGGAAGGGCGAGGTATGGATGCAACGGTGAGTGATTTTTATAACGTTCACGTTGTACCACTACGCAATCACCTGCGGCTTGCAGAAGATGGTTTAACTGACGAAGCATTGCCGAGTTTGCAAAAAATCATTAAATACTTTGAAGATTTGCCAAGAATTTAAGGTGTACGCATGAACCCGGTATTTGAAATTCAAATCGGTGAACTCCCGCTCTGGCGGGGGGAAGAAAAAGCGGCACGGGTGGCTTATGAAAATAACCGCCCTATTATCATTACCCATTCACAACCAAATTATGCCGCCGCTGCGAATTTGCTAGAAGCCATTGCTTTGCAACTGTGGGCAAACCATCCAGCGGGTGATGCGGTTTTAACGCTATATGAAGCCCGCCCTAGCCCTTTGTTTGCACACATTAAACGTGTTTTGGCACAAACGCAACGGGCATTAGGTACTCAAGTATTAGATGCAAAAGCATTTAATGACCATTTGACGAGTTTATCTACATTGGCACATAACCGTTTTTCACTGTTGGCAAATTCGGGGGTTGATAATTTGACGCAATACAACGCACTGCCTCATACGCATCTGCGTGAAAAAACACAGTATTTACTCATATCTGAATTGCTGATAGGTTCGGTACGAGAAAGCGATTTACACGCCCTAGAAAACATCTGTCACCAAGGTGGAAAAGTGGGAATTATCCCGCTGCTTTTGCATGATAGTAATTTTGTAAACAAAGAGAATAATGAGCTAGGGAGAAAATTTTTATACGAATTTTGGAAAAGTGTGCTACCAATAGGCTTTGGTTTTAATTGGAATCACCATCCACCTCAACCCGTAAACCAATATGCAGAATACTGGCGAATTTTTCCACGCTATGGTTTTGAAATTGGTGTACCGGATGGGGTTTGTAAAACACTGGTCGATAATTTAATAGCCAGCGTTACGCACAAGAAAAAAACCTCGTCACACGCTAATTTTTTAGATGTTCCTATTGGACGTTCTGGAAATGTAATGGTGAATTTTCAAATGGGGGCTAATAGTGGTGTTTATAACGCTTTATTGGGTGGCACGGTAGGCACTGGCAAAAGCACCATCGTTCACAATGTCTTATTGCATGCTTGCGAACAATACTCACCTGAGCAATTACGGCTTTGGATTGTAGATTTTAGTGGTGTGGGTTTTACGCTTTATGGTGATTTATCCCATGTTGATTTTCTCTACACGAATTTGAACATAGATTCAGTGCTATTGAATGCTTTGGAGCAGTTTCAATCGCTCTGGGAAACCCGTGTGCAGGCGTTGCGTGAGGTGGGCGCAGAAAATATCACCGAATACAATAAAAACAGTGGTAAAAATATGCCGCGTTGTTTATTGGTAGTGGATGAAGCACACAAATTATTTGCCGACCGCACTGGTAGAAATCTTATTGGAACTATTGCCAAAGAAGGTAGAAAATTTGGTCTGCATTTAATTTTGATTACACCATCATTTCAAGAATTACCTTTTGATGACAGTGTAAGAGACCAAATTCAATTGCGGATTGGTTGTAAATTGAATTCAGAATCTGCCAGTAGGAATTTATTTGGTCATGGTAATGAAGCCGCTGCACATCTGGAAAATACCGAAGATATACGCATGGCAATCGTGAATCACGATGCAGGTCGTCCGCACGCAAATCAAACCGTCCATCTTCATGATTTGCCCAAGGAAGAGCACAAGGCACGTTTAATTAAACTCACCCAACAATACCCCAACTCGACCAAACCCAACTACACAAAACCTCAGCCTTCAGCACCACAGCCGCAACCCACGCAAACCACAAACACCCCCCGCAGCAATAGCAAAGACTTACCTGATTGGTTGAAACGATGAACCCACTACCCCGCAAAAAACTCCCCATCGGCATTCAAACCTTTTCTACTTTACGCGAAGGTGGATATTACTATGCTGATAAATCTGGTTATGCTGTAGATTTATATGAACGTGGAAGATACTATTTTTTAAGCCGCCCCCGCCGCTTTGGTAAAAGTCTTTTTCTGGATACCCTCAAAGATTTATTTGAAGGGCGAAAAGAATTATTTGAGGGGCTACAAGGAGAAAAGCGGTGGGATTGGGGTAAAAACCATCCGGTGATTTGGATTAGTTTGGGTGGCGGTATTTTGAAAAGCAAAGAAGAATTGAATGAACGTATTGGTGAAATACTCCAAGACAATCAAGAACGTTTGGGAATATGCTGCACCCGTACTAGCATTGGTGGAAAATTCGAAGAACTTATCATGAAAGCCCATAAAAAAATGGGTAAACCAGCAGTGGTTTTGATTGATGAATACGATAAACCGATTTTAGATAATATCACCGACCGCGAAATTGCCACCGATATGCGCGAAGGATTAAAAAATCTGTATTCGGTATTAAAAGGGGCAGATGCACATTTGCGTTTTACTTTCATTACCGGTGTATCCAAATTCAGTAAGGTGAGTTTGTTTTCAGGATTAAATCATTTGCAAGATATTACGTTGGATGAACGTTATAGCGCAATTTGTGGCTATACCAATGCCGATGTGGATAGTGTTTTTGCGCCAGAACTCTTTGGATTAGATAGAGAAAAAATCCGCCAATGGTACAATGGTTATAACTGGTTAGGTGAAGGAGTTTATAACCCGTTTGATTTATTGTTATTATTTGACAAAAGACAATTCGCCAATTATTGGTTTGAAACCGGAACCCCCACATTTTTGATTGAAGTAATCCAAGAACGTAAACCCTTTACGCCCGAATTAGACCAATTGGTGACCACCGAGGGCTTAATTTCGACTTTTGATGTGGGCAATATCCCGATGGAAGCCTTATTATTTCAGGCAGGGTATTTAACCATCGACCGGATAGAGTACATCATGGAAATGCGCGAAGTGATATTACGCTACCCCAATCAAGAGGTACGTATGAGCATGAACGCCCTGTTATTGCAAACACTCACCAATACGGGTGCGCAATACGTTCATAATGTCAAGAAATTGTATAACGCTATGTTAAAAAATGATTTTGATGCGCTCAAACTCGCATTTCAACAATTCTTTTCTAGCATACCGTATAACTGGTACACGCAGAACCCGATTGCGCAATATGAAGGTTATTATGCGAGTATCTTCTATAGTCACTTTGCCGCATTGGGTATGGATGTACACGCCGAAGATGTAACCAATCATGGGCGCATGGATATGGTGGTGTTTTTCAATGGGCAAGTGTATATTTTTGAATTTAAAGTAGAGGAATTAACCCCCAAAGGCAAAGCACTAGCGCAAATTAAAGAACGTAATTATGCCGATAAATACCGTAATCGCAATGAACCAATTCATTTAATTGGCGTAGAATTTAGCAAAGTAAATCGCAATATCATTGCGCTGGATGTAGAAACTATCCCCAACACGCCATAACCTTCCCAAGGATTTTCACCATGCCCACATTAGCAGAACTTCAGGCTTCAGTTACGCACCTTAAAATGGCG
>CALMCD010000202.1 GCA_937863075.1 uncultured Rhodoferax sp.
AATACAGCGAATCCGCCGCGTTTTGCTGATCCACCACCGCTGCCATGCGTTGCAGGGTTTCTTTGACTTGCGCTTCGGTCACCACGCCATGATGCAGCCAGTTCGCCATGTGCTGGCTGGAAATACGCAGCGTGGCACGGTCTTCCATCAGGCCGACATTGTGAATGTCCGGCACTTTGGAGCAGCCCACGCCCTGATCCACCCAGCGCACCACGTAGCCCAAAATACCTTGGGCGTTGTTGTCCAATTCTTGCTGCTTCTCGGCTTCCGTCCAGTTGGGGGTGGCGGTTACGGGGATGGTCAGCAGGTTGTTCAAAATGGTGTCGCGCTCGGCGTTGGAATCAACCTTTTCCAGCTCTTTTTGCACCGCAAATACATCGACTTGGTGGTAATGCAGCGCGTGCAGCGTCGCAGCGGTGGGGCTTGGAACCCATGCGGTGTTTGCTCCGGCTTTGGGGTGACCGATTTTTTGCTCCAGCATCGCTTTCATCAAATCGGGCATCGCCCACATACCCTTGCCGATTTGCGCTTTGCCGCGCAAGCCACATTCCAAACCGACTTGCACATTGCTTTTTTCATAAGCTGCAATCCACGCGCTGGTTTTCATATCGCCTTTGCGCAGCATCGCGCCGGCGTGCATGGCGGTGTGCATTTCATCGCCCGTGCGATCCAAGAATCCGGTGTTGATAAACGCCACACGGCTTTGCGCAGCGGCGATACAGGCTTTCAGGTTGGTGCTGGTGCGGCGCTCTTCGTCCATGATGCCGAGTTTCACGGTGCTATCGGGCAAGCCGAGCATGTGTTCCACGCGCGTGAAAATCTCGGCGGCAAAACCCACTTCCGCAGGGCCGTGCATTTTGGGCTTCACGATATAGACGCTGCCACGGCGCGTATTGCGGATGCCGTTGGTGTTTTTGCCTTGCAAATCGTGCAGCGCGATGGTGGTGGTGATGACGGCATCCATAATGCCTTCGGGGATTTCCTTTTCATCCGCACCCCACAAAATGGCGGGATTGGTCATCAAATGGCCGACATTGCGCACGAACAGCAGCGAACGACCGTGCAGCGCAATATCTTCACCGCGTGGGCCAACGTATTGGCGGTCAGGGTTCATGCCGCGTTGGAAAGTTTTGCCGCCTTTGCTCACGGTTTCGGTCAGCGTGCCTTGCAAGATGCCCAGCCAGTTGCTGTAGGCCAATACTTTATCGTCGGCATCCACTACCGCCACGGAATCTTCCAAATCCAAAATCGTGGACAGTGCGGATTCCAGCACCACATCGGCGATACCTGCCGTATCCATTTTGCCGATGTAATGGGTGTTGTCAATGCGAATGTCGATGTGCAAACCGTGGTGCGACAGCAAAACGGAAGACGGTGCATCCATCTCGCCTTGGAAGCCAACAAATTGCGCGGGGTTGTTCAAGCCCACGGTTTTGCCGTTTTGCAGGGTGACGGCGAGGTTGTTGTCGATGATGGCGTAGGCGGTGGCTTGGTGGTGCGAACCTTCTGCCAAGGGCGCGGAACGATCCAGCACATCGCGGGCATAGGCAATCACTTTGGCGGCGCGTTGGGGATTAAAACTTTTTCCTTTTTCGCAGCCGTCTTCTTCCGACAATACATCCGTACCATAGAGCGCATCGTACAAACTACCCCAGCGGGCGTTAGCGGCATTCAGGGCGTAACGGGCGTTCGTAATCGGAACGACCAACTGCGGGCCAGCCTGCAAAGCCAATTCAGCATCAACGTGCTGCGTGGTGATTTTGACATCGGCGGGCACGGGAACGAGGTAGCCGATTTGTTCCAAAAACGCGCGGTAGGCGGGCATATCGGCAACGGGGCCGGGGTGGGCTTTGTGCCATGCGTCCAATGCCGT
Organism: uncultured Rhodoferax sp.; assembly: GCA_937863075.1. Taxonomy (GTDB): domain Bacteria; phylum Pseudomonadota; class Gammaproteobacteria; order Burkholderiales; family Burkholderiaceae_C; genus Allorhodoferax. The sequence goes on from CALMCD010000202.1 coordinate 1,874, forward strand.
TTGCAGGCGGTCGCGTTCGGCTAACAACGCGGCATTTTTGGGCGCGAGGTCGGCCACAATCGCGTCGAATCCGCTCCAAAATGCGGTCGAGCTAATGCCCGTACCGGGAAGCACTTTGGTTTCGATGAAATCAAACAAGTTAGAGGCAACTTGCAAGCCGTGAATCGTGATACGTTGGGTCATGGTAAGAAAAGTTTGAGCAGAAACCGATACTGTATTACAACCTTAAAGAAAGACTATATGGATAAACCGCAAACTATTCATGACAATTTTGTGGGTAACGAAACCAATAATCGCCCCATTCGCCTCACCGTTACCGAGCAACAAGTGATTCGGGATAGCTGTTTGCGCTGGTTTGGTGTGCGTCCACGCCTATTTGGTTCGCGCGTGGATACCGGAAAATGCGGTGGCGATATTGATTTGTACATTGAAGTTAAAACCAATGCCTTACCACCTTCTGCGTTGATAGAAGCACGTTTACACACATTAGCCGATATATGGTCGAAGTTAGGCGAACGCAAAATTGATATGGTCATCAACGATGGTGGAGAATTTTTGCCAATTTACGCCATCGCCCAACAAGAAGGAGTGTGGTTATGAGCTTGCCATTGGTAGATGCCTTGCGCCAATGCAAGTTGCACGCGCAACGGATGGAAAGCGCAATCGGACGGATTCCGTTTCCGTTACATGCCGCGCAGTTGATGCAAGGGAATGATGATTTGATTACCTTATTGGATCAATTTATTTTTCGCTACACCAAGCTCCAAGATGCTTTGGGCGAACACGTATTGCGCAGTTTTTGCGTGCAAATTTTGCTAGAGCCAATGGAAAATCGCCCATTGATTGATGTACTGCTTTTATTGGAGCGCCATGCGTACCTGAACGCCCATGATTGGCATATCCACCGCGCTATGCGCAACACCTTGACCCACGAATACCCCGAACAAGCGACTTGGCAAGCCGAGGTATTGAATCGTGCCCATGCCCTGAGCCAGCAGCTTGTGGGTTTGCTGAATCGTTTGGTATTAGAAGCCAAAGCTGAAGGAAAAAAAGTATGAACCAATCGTTGCCCCTACACGGCGTGCGCGTGGTCGAATTCACGCACATGGTGATGGGCCCGACCTGCGGCATGGTGTTGGCGGATTTGGGGGCGGAAGTCATCAAAGTCGAACCCCTTGCCGGCGACAACACGCGCAAGCTCATGGGCGCAGGGGCGGGGTTTTATCCGCTTTTTAATCGCAATAAGAAAAGTCTTTCATTGGACTTAAAAAGCGATAAAGGGCGTGAAATTGTGTTGAAGCTGATCGCCACTGCCGA
>CALMCD010000203.1 GCA_937863075.1 uncultured Rhodoferax sp.
ACGCTTTGATGGCGAGGGCGTGAACTTGGTCGTTTTTAATGCGATCACCCATCGCCGCATACACTTTTTGGTGACGCGCCACCGCACGCACGCCTTCAAAGCTGGCGGATACGACGGTTGCGTACCAATGCCGTCCATCGCCTTCTACGTGGCAATGGTCGCAAGGCAAATAATGAACGATAAGCGATTGAATTTCTTCAGCAGTCATGGTTTTTTGAAAATGGGAAAAATAAAATTAGCTACGGATTTTGTAACCCGTGCGCAGCAAGTGCATGGCGATGATAGATACCACGCCAAACGCACTGCCAACAATGGTGAGACTCAGCCACGGTGATACATCGCTCACGCCAAAAAAGCCGTAGCGGAATCCGTCAATCATGTAGAAAAACGGATTCAAATGGCTCACGCCCTGCCAAAATGCGGGCAGGGAATGAATTGAATAAAACACGCCGCTCAAAAACGTCATGGGCATGATGACGAAGTTTTGGAACGCCGCCAACTGGTCGAATTTATCCGCCCACAAGCCCGCAATCAGCCCCAACGCGCCCATCAAACCCGCGCCGATGAGGGCAAAAATCGCAATCCACAACGGATGCGCGAACGCCAGCGGCGCAAACCACACCGCCACCAGCAGCACGCCCACGCCCACCACCAGCCCGCGCACAATCGCCGAACCGACATACGCCGTAAACCATGCCCCATGCGACAAGGGCGTGAGCAACAAGAACACCAAGTTGCCCATGATTTTGCTTTGAATCAGCGATGAGGAGCTATTGGCGAACGCATTTTGCAGCACGCTCATCATCACCAGCCCCGGAATCAAAAACGCGGTGTAACCGATGCTGTCGTACACCTTCACATGGTCTTCCAGTACGTGACCGAAGATCAGCAAATACATCATTGCCGTTAACACAGGCGCGGCAACGGTTTGAAACCCGACTTTCCAAAAGCGCAGAATTTCTTTGTAAAAAAGCATTTGCCAGCCGGTCATGCCGCACCCCTTTGCATGATTTCGATAAACACATCTTCTAAATCGGCTTTGCGCATTTCGACATCCTCCACCTCAATACCCGCTTGCCGCATGGTGGCGAGGTGCTGTTCGATTTCCAAAGCGTTCTGAACCGGCAACTGCACAACATT
>CALMCD010000204.1 GCA_937863075.1 uncultured Rhodoferax sp.
CATGAATGCACCACCAATCCAAAATCAGGCAAAATCAATCGATCCCTTACCCAAGAAGTCAACCTGATGGAAACCCTTCCCCAATCGCCAGAATCACCAAAGCACCACGGCACCGAGCGGGACGATGCGAGTACGCTGATCGGCATCGCCGAGAGTGTCTCGCTGCGGGAACGTATTCGGGCGGGCTATGAAATGCTGACCAATTTGGCACGCCAAATCCCGGGCGTGATTTACCAGTACCAGTTATTTCCGGATGGGCGTTCGTGCTTCCCCTACGCCAGCGAAGGTATCGAACAAATTTACGAAGTGCATGCCAGTGACGTGGTACACGATGCTTCTGCGGTGTTCTCGCTGCTGCATCCAGACGATGTGGCCTTGGTGGTCGAATCCATTCAAATATCGGCCAGCACCTTGCAGCCTTGGGTGTGCGAATACCGCGTGCAATTACCCAAGCAAGGGGTGCGCTGGCGCAGTGGAACCGCGCAACCCGAGCGGATGCCCGACGGCAGCACCCTGTGGCACGGCTTTATCACCGATATCACGGAACACCGCAACGCCGAAGAACGCCTCATGGAATTTAATCGGGATTTCGTGGCTTTTCTGGAGCAAACTTCCGATTTCATTTACTTCAAAGATCGTTCCAGTCGCTTCCGTTTTTGCAGCCAAGCACTCGCCACGATGTGCGGATTTACGCACTGGCAGGAAATGTTGGGGAAAAATGATCTCGAAGTGTTTCCAATCGAAACAGCTCGCCTGTACCAAAAAGAAGATGTCGATGTGTTGCAGAGCGGTCAACCCATTTTGAACAAAATCGATCCGTATCAGGATGCCAACGGGCATTCGGGGTTTGTGCAAATCAACAAATGGCCGCTATTGGATGCCGATGGAAAAATTGTCGGGATATTCGGTATCAACCGCGATGTGACCGAGTCGATGCAGGCGCAGGTACGCAGTCGGTTAGCCGCCAGCGTGTTCGCCAATGCCCGTGAAGCGATCGTGATTACCGATCCAGAGGGCGTTATCGTCGAGGTGAACGATTCATTTTGCCGCATGACGGGTTACAGCCGAGACGATGCCATTGGTCAAAATTCCCGCATCCTGCAATCGGGTCGCCAAAATGCGGCGTTTTATCAGCAAATGTGGTTGGACATCTGCCAACAGGGTTTTTGGAGCGGTGAAATTTGGAATCGCCGCAAAAATGGGGAAATTTACGCCGAACTCAAAACGATTAGCAGCATCAAAGACGAACGGGGTAACCTCAAAAACTACGTGGGGCTGGCGACCGACATCACCACACTCAAAGAACACCAGCGCGAGTTGGAGCATGTCGCCCATTACGACCCTTTAACAGGGCTGCCCAATCGCCTGCTGTTTTCCGATCGTTTAGAACAAGCCATGCAGCGATGTGAGTGGGAAGGCAAATCCCTTTGCGTGGTGTACATTGATTTGGATGGCTTCAAACTGATCAACGACACCTATGGACACGCCGCAGGGGATGCCCTGCTGGTGACCTTATCGCAAAGAATGCAGGGCGCTCTGCGGGACGGTGATTCCTTGGCACGCATGGGGGGTGATGAATTTGTCGTGGTGCTGCTGGATTTGGAGAACCCAGACGATTGCCTCGCCATTTTGAACCGCTTATTGCTGGCGGCCTCAGAACCGGTATGGGTTCGATCCAGCTCTGGCAACACGCAAGCCCGCGTATCCGCCAGCATTGGCGCAACCATTTACCCCCGTGATAGCGCGGATGCCGATCTCCTGCTGCGCCATGCCGATCAAGCCATGTACCTTGCCAAACAAGCGGGTAAAAATCAGTACCATTTATTTGACGTGGCGCACGATGCCGCCGTCAAATCGCAGCGCGAAATTTGCAAGCAGATTCAACGCGCCTTGAACCAGAATGAATTTGAGTTGTACTACCAACCCAAGGTCAATTTGGTGAATTTTCAGGTGGTGGGGTTTGAGGCGCTGATTCGGTGGAATCGTCCCGACGGCCTTTGGATGCCCGGGCAATTTTTACCGAGCATCGAACACAACAGCCTCTCCATTCATGTCGGTGAATGGGTGATTTCAACGGCATTGCAACAGTTGCAAGAATGGCATTCATTGGGACTGCCACTGCAAATTAGCGTCAATGTCGGCGCGATCCAACTGCAACACCCCGATTTTGTGCTGCGGCTTCAGTCTCTGTTAGCACCTTATCCCGAATCGATTCGCCGTAGTTTGGATTTGGAAGTGCTAGAAAGCAGCGCCTTGGGGGATATGGAGGCGATGGCAGAAAAATTGCGTGCCTGTACCAAACTGGGGGTGAGTTTTTCGTTGGACGATTTTGGTACGGGCTATTCTTCCTTGGGCTACCTGAAGCATCTGCCGACTTCGACCCTCAAAATCGATCAAACTTTTATCCGCGATATGCTGGTGGATTCAGACGACCGCGCTATCGTGAATGCCATTATTGGCTTGGCGCGATCCTTCGGACGTACCGTCATCGCCGAGGGCGTAGAAACCCAAATCCATGCCGAACAACTCTTGGCAATGGGGTGTTACTTGGTGCAAGGCTACGGTATCGCCCGCCCCATGCCCACATCCGCCGTATTAGACTGGGTGGCTCAATGGAAGAAAGACCCCATCAATGTCATGGTAAATCACAGTGCGTAGGGAATCTCAAGCCCCCCAAACGGCAATAGTCGGGATAGTTGCAATACCGGAAGGCACATCT
>CALMCD010000205.1 GCA_937863075.1 uncultured Rhodoferax sp.
GCCAACGCATCTCCAATTCCCGCTGAACCCACTGCGGATAAAACATCCACCTCCACGGTATCGGGTACAACCTTGCAAGAAGTGGGGGTTGATGAAGCCGATTTGGTGAAAACCGATGGCACATTTGTTTGGAGTGTATTAGCACCCAGCATTGCCGATTCCACCGTTCTGCAACGCCACACCCTACAAGCCAGCACGCCCACCCTCGCGCCCGTGGATACTGTCAAGCTACCCTTTACACAAGGCAGTCGACTCACTGGCGTATTTTTGGATTCAACGGGTAAACAACTGGCCGTATTGGGCGAAACCTCCCATAACTGGTACGGCGGAATGTTTGGTGCATGGTTTTCTTCGTACTCGTGGATGCAAGGCAATACCGAGATCACCTTGGTCGATACCGCCAGCCCCACGCAGATGAAAGTGAAACGGCATTTGAAATTCAATGCCACACAAATCGGGGCGCGGCGTATTGGTTCGACTTTGTATCTGGTTTTACGCAATTATCCCAACATCAAAGGATACGACCCGTATTTGGAGTATTACTACGGCACTACGGATAAAGCCGCCATTGCAGCGAATAATGCCCTTTTGGAAAATATCCGCGTGCCGGATGTGTTGCCCCAGCTTGCAGTCGATAGCGGTACGAATCAACCCGTAGTCGATGCCACCTCGTGCTACACCCAACCGAATAATGCCAACCCGACCGCCGACATTATCACGATTGTGGCGATTGATTTAGCCGCGAGTACCGAACGCCACGCCGCCCAATGCTTTACCGGTGGCACGGAAGCGTTTTATATGTCGGATAAAAGTATTTATTTGGCAACTACGCGCTATAACTACAGCCTCCAAAACGGTTTTCCATCGTATAACGGAAACACCAGTACCGATATTCACAAGTTTGCATTAAATGGAATGGATATTGCCTATCGCGGTTCCGGTAATGTGCCCGGGCATTTGGGGTTTGACCAAAATCGCAAATCATTCCGCATGGGCGAGTACCAAGATGTGTTGCGGGTGATTACCCAATCAACCTCTTCATGGGGCGGCTGGTGGCGCACCACGACAAGCGCAAGCAACGAATCCCCCGGGTATTTGAGCATTCTGCAAGAAGCCAATGGAAAATTGGATTTAGTCGGCGAATTGCCCAACGCCAAACGCCCCGCGCCCTTGGGTAAAGCGGGCGAGCAACTTTACGCTTCGCGCTTTTTGGGTAAACGCGGGTACTTGGTGACCTACCGTTTAACCGATCCACTGTATGTGCTGGATTTGTCCAACCCCACCGATCCGTACATCGCGGGTGAATTGCAAGTAGACGGTTATTCGGATTACCTCTTCCCCCTCTCGGAAAATCTGCTGCTGGGTGTGGGTAAAGATGCCGTTGTTACCACGGATAGCAATGGCGGCGATGGGCGTTTTGCGTGGTATCAGGGCGTGAAATTGTCGTTGATTGATGTCAGCAATCCCGCACAACCGCGTGAGGCAGCGCGTAGCATCATCGGCAAACGCGGAACCGATGCGACCGTGTTGCGTGACCACCACGGCATCGCCATTGCGGGTGTGGGAACGAATAATGTCCGCATCAGTTTACCCGTGAGCGTGAACGAAAGTTCATCCTATTACGCAACAGGTAAACCATCGGATTACTATAGCTTTACCCGCAATGAGCTAGCCAAATTTGACATTGATATGGGGCAAAAAACGCTGACACCGCGTGCCGCATTGCCATCGTTCATGCCAACGTTGCAACGGGATATTAGCGGTGATCGCTCCATCATCTGGAATGACCAACTGCACTATTACCAAAGCGGTGATTGGAAATCGGGTGCATGGTGAGGCAGTGATGATGAGAGTGATGGTGAGATTGATGGTGAAAAAATGATGAAAAAAATTGTATGGAGCGCCACGCTGATGGTGGCGTGTTGTTCGGCATCCGCGCAATGGGCTTGGATTGATAAAAATGGGAACAAGGTTTACAGCGACCGTGCGCCTTCCATTGACATTCCTGAACGTGACATCGTGAAACGCCCTGTAGTCCGCACACAAGGGCCGGTGGAAACCACAGCACCTTCCGCGTCCACTCCTCCGGCATCGGCTGCGAGTGCAAGCGCGAGTGCGCCCAGTAGCGCCCCTGCCCCAGCCAATGGCGAAAAATCCAACGAGCTGGAAAAAGCCGTCGAAGCCAAGAAGAAGCAAGCCAAAGAAGCCGAATTAGCGAAGAAGAAGGCGGAAGACGAGCGTATATGGAAGGCCAAAATCGAGAACTGCGCCCGTGCCAAACAAGCCCATGCGACGTATAGCTCGAATGTGCCAATTGCCCGTGTGACAGCGGAAGGCGGGCGCGAGTTTATCGACCCCCAAACCCGTGCCGCCGAGCTACAACGTGCGCAAAGCATCATGGCGCAAGATTGCCAGTAGGCGATTTAATACCCGGGTTTAGCCCCCGCACGGCGTTGGGCGAATAGCCCGGGTGTTTTCTTTTTCACGCCTTGTTTAGCGAAACGCTCGCGCCGCGCGACTTTAGGATCAACGGTGAGGGCGCGATAAACCTCTAAACGGTCGCCGTCGCACACCACATGGCTGGGGAGAATCCGTTTTCCCCACAAGCCGACACCCGCTATCGGCATGGGTGGCATGGCGTTGGCGAGATGGTTCGGATAGGCGATGTCCAATGCCTGCCCTGCCGTGCATCCGGCATCTAACGTAAGCAGAACTTCTTGCACCACACGCGGGCGGGGTGAAAAAACCAAGGTAATGTGAATCAACTTATTCCCCGTACACTTGTTGGGCGCGTTGGATGAAGGCTTCGACCAAATTGGAGGCAATTTTGTCAAACACAGGCGCGATCAGTTTGCTGAGGGTGGAGCTGTCGAAGCCATAATTCAAGGTTAATTCGACTTTACAGGCGCGTTGCGAGCCATCACCCAGCGGTACAAATCGCCATTCGCCATCCAATTGCGAAAAAGGGCCATTCAACAATTGCATGTGGACGGATCGATTGGTTTCATGGGTGTTGCGTGTGGTAAATTTTTGGCGCAACCCCGCAAAAGCGATGCCGATTTCTGCGGTCATGCCGTTTTCGTGGCTTTCCACTACCCGCGCATGGTCGCACCACGGCAGGAACTGGGCGTATTGGTTCACATCGGTTACCAGCGCGTACATTTCGCTGGGGGTGTACCAAATCAAAATGGATTTATTCACGGTTTTCATAGAATACGAAGTATGGCAAAAAATACATCTAAAAAATCCGCAGCCGCTACCGGAAATAGCCGCATAGCGGATAACAAAAAAGCTGCGTTCAATTATTTTTTTGAAGAACGCTTTGAAGCAGGGCTGGTGCTAGAAGGCTGGGAGGTCAAATCCTTGCGTGAAGGTAAAGTGCAGCTTACCGATGGTTATATCGTGATTCGGGAAGGTGAGCTGTTCATTATCGGCTTACAAATCAACCCCCTGCACACGGCATCGTCCCACGTTAGCCCCGACAAAGTGCGCACCAAAAAATTGCTGATGCACAAAGAGCAAATCATGCGCTTGATTGGCAAGGTGGAGCAAAAAGGTTATACCCTCGTCCCCACCCATTTGTACTGGAAAAACGGGCGGGTGAAATGCGAAATTGCCCTCGCCAAAGGGAAAGCCGAACACGATAAGCGCGACACCATCAAAGACCGCGAGGGCAAACGCGAAGTCGAACGCGCCATGAAAAGCCGCAAAAACCTGTAATCTAATCGTTGCTGATCTTGCTAGTCTTGCTAATCTTTAGGCCGGAATGAAATCACCATCTCCGACTGCACGCGCCCATCGACATCGGTGGGCAACACCTCGGTTTTATCAATCGCGTTCAGCACGGCGTTATCCCATGATTTCACCCCGCTGGATTTGGTCAGCTTACGATTCAAAATCGTACCATCCGCCGCAATATGCACCAGCACCTCGGCAACCGGATTACCGGAAATCGTCTCGGTATACGTGATATTGGGTTTGATGCGGGCGCGAATCCGTCCGGCATAGGAGGCAGAGGGGCCAGAAGATTGTTTTGCCGTACCGGTTGAACTGGCATCGCCGTTACTTCCTATCCACCGTGCCAAATCTTTCTCGCGTGCTTCCCGTGTCAATTTTTCATTCGATTCGGCATCAGCACGCTGTTTCTTTTCTTTTTCCGCAGCGGCTTTGGTTTTCTTTTGAATCAATTCATCCAACGCGGCGGCATCCTTGGCATCTTTGGTCTTTTTATCTTTTTCTTTGGCGGATTTTTGTTCGGCGGCTTCCTTGGCTTCTTTCGCTTCTTTGGCCTCACGCTCTTTGGCTAATTTTTCCTTACGGGCTTTTTCTTTGGCAATGGCGATAGCGGGGTTGGGTATGGCTTTCGCGGGGGGCGGTGCGGGGATGGGGGCGGCTACCGGCTGCGGTTGCGATGGAGGTGTTGGAAGGGGGAGGGGGGGAATAACTTCTTCCGGCAGTGGTGGGGCTGGCGGTGCAGCTTGCTGGGGAAGTTCTGACCACAATTCAGCCTCTACCGTCACGGTGGGGGGAACTTGGTGTTTCCATTCCACGCCCATGCGCAGCACCAGCAATAACGCCAAATGTGCCAGCAATGCGAGTGTGAAAGATAAAAACCACCCTTTGGTACGGGGTGGAACGAACTCCATGCGATTGGTTGCGGTGACCTTCATGGAGCCTATTATTGAGCCAGTTGCACAGAAAGTCCAACCCGCTGAATGCCCGCCCGTTGCAGCACATCCATCACCTTCACGACGTTTTCGTAGGAGATCGTTTTATCGGCACTGATCACCACGGCAAAATTCGTGGTACTGGTGTTGTTGTTGTTGGTGTTGGTGGTAGCAATGGTTTGCACCAAATTGTCCAGTGTGACGGGGGTGGTTTGTTCTTTGATCTTGATTTCCAGCGTATTGTTTTTCGACAACACCACTTGAATCACCTGATCCGGCTGGCGGGCAGCCTTACCCACGCTGGGCAATTCGATCACGCTGGGGTTGATGAGGGGTGCTGTCACCATAAAAATAATCAGCAGCACCAACATGACATCAATAAACGGAACCATATTGATTTCGTTAATGGTACGCCGCCCTTTGCGGCTGCGATGGACTACGGCTGGCATGGTTTAGCGTTGGGCGTTATGGGGGGGTGTGGTGGCGGCTCCACCCGATGCAGTGGCGGAAGAATGCGAACCCAAATTGCGTTGCAAGATATTGGTAAATTCTTCAATAAAGGTTTCTTGTTGGGTGGCGATGCGGTCAATCTCACGGGCAAAGCGGTTGTAGGCAACGACGGCTGGAATCGCTGCAAACAATCCAATGGCGGTTGCGACCAGTGCCTCAGCAATACCGGGGGCTACCGTGGCCAAGGTGACCTGTGTCATGCCCGACAGCCCAACAAATGCGTGCATGATGCCCCACACCGTACCGAATAATCCCACATAAGGCGAAACCGAACCGACCGAAGCAAGGAAGGATAAATTCGTTTCAATCTCATCCATCTCCCGCTGGAAGCTGGCACGCATGGCACGGCGTGCGCCATCCATCAACACACCAGTATCGGAAATACGGCGTTCCCGCAGCTTTTGAAATTCGCGCATACCGCTGCCAAAAATGCGTTCCATCGGGCCGATGCCGCGTACCTTTTTGCTGACCGATTCAAGTAAATCGTGCAGGCTGTTGCTCGACCAAAATTCTTTTTCAAAGGTTTCATTGAACCGTTTGACGCGCTTGAGGGCAAAGAATTTGCGAAAAATAGCCGTCCAACTGGTCAGCGATACCAGCAACAGCAGTGCCATAACAAGCTGCACACCGATACTCGCATGAAGCACCAAATGGAGGATAGAAAGGTCTTGGTTCATGGTGAAAGTGCGGGAAGTGGTAGAAGTTTACGGAGCCGTTGGGTGGCTTCTTGTAAATGTTCCATCGAACTAGCGGTAGAAAATCGAATAAAGCGGGGTGTTTGTGCCGTGCCAAAATCTTTACCCGGCGTGACGGCAATATGGGCGTTTTCCATTAACCAAAACGCAAAATCCCAGCTATCTTGAACGCCCGATATGCCATTTTGCGCCATAGCGTGCATGATGCGCGAGCAATCCGCCCATGCGTAGAACGCGCCATCGGGGGTGACGGGAACATCAAACCCCAAAGCCCGTAGTTCGGGTAAAAAATAATCACGGCGGGCTTTGAATTCGTGGCGACGCTGTTCGTAGATGGCGAGGCTTTCCGGCTCAAAGCACGCCAGCGCCGCATATTGGGCGATGGTGCTGGGGCAGATAAAAAGATTTTGTGCCAGCCGCTCCACCGCATCCACCAGCCTATCAGGGACAACCATCCAGCCCAAACGCCAGCCCGTCATATTGAAGTATTTGCTGAAGCTATTGATGCTGATGATGCTATCGTCCAACGCCAAGGCGGTGTGTCCGTATTGTTCATCGAAACTCAAGCCGAGGTAAATTTCATCGACTATCGTGATACCACCGCGTTCTTGCACGATGCGGTGAATATCCCGCAAAGTATCGGGCGCAATGGATGTGCCGGTGGGGTTGGAAGGCGATGCCAACAACACGCCGCGCGTTTTATCGCCCCATGCTTTGCGCACGGCTTCGGCACTGAGTTGGAAACGGTCTTCGGCGGTGGTGGGAATGAGGGTCGATTGTCCACCCGCAGCCGTCACAAAATGGCGGTTGCACGGGTAGCTGGGGTCGGGCATCAAAATTTCGTCACCCGCATCAATCAACGCCAAGCACGCCAGATGCAGTGCTGCCGATGCGCCCGCCGTCACCACAATGCGGTTGGCGGGAATCTGCACCCCAAAGCGTGTGGCATACCATTGGCTGATGCGTTCACGCAGGGCGGGCAATCCGGTGGCGGGGGTGTATTGAGTCAAGCCGTTTTGAATCGCTTTTTCTGCGGCGGCTTGTACTTGAGGGGGGGCGGTGAAATCGGGTTCGCCAATGTTCAAAAAAATCATCGGCGAATCGGTATGCGCTATCTTCTGCGCCAATGCGCTGGCTGCTTTCGCCACCTCCATGACGTAAAACGGTTCGATAGCAAGGGCGCGAGAAGATAGTTGCATTTTAGGGATTCACACCTTTAGAGGCTTCCATTTTGGCTTCCATTTCCGCCGCACGAAGCAAGGGTGCGATACGATTAAGAACGCCGTTGACGTATTTATAACCATCGGTTCCGCCGAATTCTTTCGCCAGTTCCACGCATTCGTTGATGACGACGCGCCACGGCACATCCAAGCAATGGCTGAATTCGTAAGCACCAATCCACATCACCGCATGTTCAATCGGGGATACTTGCGCCAATGGACGATCCAACGCAGTCGCAATCAGGGAATCGAGTTTCTCAGATTCTGCCACGCAACCTTGCAACAGGGCATCGTAATGCAGGGCATCGGCCTTGCTGAAACCGTTCAAATCACGGGTAAAAGAATCAATCGCATCTACCGCGTTATGGCCTACCAAGTGCTGATAAAGCCCTTGCAAAGCAAACTCACGGGCGCGGCTGCGTTCAGATTTTTTTTTCGGAGAGATCATAGCGATTCCAGCAAATTGGCCATTTCGACCACCACACGGGCCGCATCACGCCCTTTTTCGGTTTGGCGGGCAACGGCTTGGGGCATATTTTCGGTGGTGATGATGACGTTGGCGATCGGGATTTGGTAATCCAGAGACACCCGCGTGACACCCGCGCCCGATTCGTTCGCCACCAGTTCAAAGTGATACGTTTCGCCGCGAATGATGCAGCCAATGGCGATGAGCGCATCGTACTCATCTTTCTCGGCGAGGGCTTGTAGCGCAACCGGAACTTCCAGCGCACCCGGAACGGTGTAATGGTCGATATGCCGACTCAACACACCCAAAGCAATCAGTTCGGTTTGGCAGGCATCGTAGAGTGCATCAGTCACGCTTTGGTTAAAACGGGCTTGCACGATACCAATGCGGAATTTTTTTCCGCACAAACGCTGGTCTTCAGGGCTGATGCTGCCCTTGTCGCTGATTCCAAACATCTCAATTCCTTCCGTGCGCAATATAACCCGTGACTTCCAGCCCATAGCCCACCATGCTGGGCATACGGCGTGGACTTCCGAGGAGGTGCATTTTATGAACACCGCATTGGCGCAAAATTTGCGCTCCGATGCCGTAGGTTCGCAAATCCACACGCCCCCGCTCAGGAGCCTGTGCCGGACGGGATGTGCCTTCAAACTGGGATAGTAGCTGTTCTGCGCTTTCGCCGCAATTCAGTAGCACGACCACGCCGCGCCCTTCTTTGGCAATGTGCGCGAGCGCCGTATCCAAGCTCCAGCTATGCAGCGTGCGTCCAATCTCCAGCGCATCCAGCACCGAGAAGGGTTCATGCACACGCACCGCCACACTTTCGTTTTCTTTCCACGTTCCGCGCACCAGTGCCAGATGCACGTTTTTGGTGGTGGTATCGCGGAAAGCATGGGCCGTAAATGCACCAAACGCCGTTTGCAGCGGACGCACGCCCACTTGTTCGATGAGCGATTCCACTTTGCTGCGGTGTTCAATCAAATCGGCAATCGTGCCAATTTTCAAACCATGCTCGGCGGCAAATAACTGCAAATCGGGCAGACGCGCCATCGTACCGTCGTCTTTCATGATTTCGCAGATAACCGAGGCGGGCGAACACCCTGCCATCAACGCCAAATCACAACCGGCCTCGGTGTGTCCGGCACGCATCAACACGCCACCATCGACGGCTTGCAGCGGGAAGATATGTCCGGGTTGCACCAAATCGTCAGGCACAGCATTGCGGGCGACAGCGGCTTGAATGGTACGGGCGCGGTCAGCCGCTGAAATACCCGTGGTCACGCCTTCTGCTGCTTCAATTGAAACGGTGAAGGCAGTTCCTTTTTTATCGCCATTCCGCGCAACCATCGGCGGCAGATTCAGGCGTTCGCAGCGTTCTTTCGAGAGCGTCAAGCAGATCAATCCACGGCCGAAGCGTGCCATAAAATTGATAGCATCCGGTGTAACGTGGTCGGCGGCTAGAACCAAATCACCTTCATTTTCCCGATCTTCTTCATCAATCAAAATCACCATGCGTCCGGCACGCATGTCGGCTACCAGCTCCTCCACGGAGGAGATGGGTACAGGGGTCAAAGGCGCTACTTTCATGGCAGGGGTGGCAGCGCAATTTCGTGGTTCACGCTGAATTGGTAATCCTTGAAGATATGCTCGGCGCTCAAAATTTGGTACGTACCATCGGGCAACTGGTTGGTGGTATCTTTGAGGCGGTTGGTGGTACTGCCGCACGTCCAGCAATGGTAGTTGCGCATGTGGGTACACATACAGATTTTGTCTGGCACGCTGATTTCGGATGCTTTGGCATTGGGATGCAGCGCAACTTGGGCGTTGTATGCGTCGATGTAAGAGCAACTGCCCGTTCCATCCAAAATATAGCCATACGATTCGCAGTTGGGGCGAATGCCAGAACCCAAGGCCGGTGTGCTGGTCAGCATCCGCATGGGGTAGCCGGTGGGCGATACGGTATTGACGACGATATTCTCTTCACGGGCGGTGAAATACTCTTGCTTGACTTTATCGGGTAGGCCGCATTCTTTGGCAACGGTAAAGCGGGTGGCGACTTGGACGGCAGCTGCGCCTTTTTCCAAGAATTCGACCGCATCCGTTCCCGTGAAAATACCACCAGCGGGAATCAAGGGAATATCGAGCTGTTCTTTTTTCAGGTACGCCGCGATTTCGGCCACGATGGTCGCCAAATCGTACTGCGCCCAATCCATGCCAAAACCCAAGTGACCGCCAGCCAAGGGGCCTTCGATCACCACAAAGTCGGGCAGACGATTCAGCTTGGCGGTTTTACGCAAGAATAACTGCAAAGCGCGAACCGAGGAAACGATGATGCCCAGCTTGGCATCGCGGAAACGGGGGTTATCCGCCATCAACGCAAACGAACCCAAGTGCAAGCCCGCGCTCAAGGTGATGCCGTCAATACCAGCATCCAGTGCTGCATTCAGGCGCACTTGCAGCGTGTCACGCGGGGCGTTCATGCTGAGTTTTTCCATGCAGTTGACGAAAACCATGCCGTCACCTTGCTTGGCCTCCATCGTTTTGCCGACGTGCAGTTTGGTGGCTTCTGCCACCCGTCCCAAATTGAACAGCACCTCGCTTTTATCCGAGTTCAGGATGTTGTGCTTGTAGATTTTGGTTTTTTCTTTGACGAACTCGGTATCAAAACGCCGATCCGACACATCCAAAATCATGGCATCTGAAATATGCCCCACGCCGCCCAAGCGGGCTGCTTCCAGAGCCAGTGCCGCCGTGGAAATGTCAACCCCCATGCCCCCAATCATGATGGGAACCAGCTCTTTTTTTCCGAACTTCAATCGGAAGTCATCAACACGCTTCATCGTTGTCCTAAGTAAGTGGCAGTACCCTGCCCAAAACCTTGGCATTGGGTACAGAGGAACGCATTTTCGCACGCCGACCGCAATACTGCTGGCGTAGCCTTGTGCTTTTCGCGCGGTTCGCGTTTTTATTGGGGTAGTCCAAAACTCTCCGGCATTTGAACGGCCAAGACTTCACCTTTGGCGGTGGCGATTTCGTTGGCGTACACGGTAGTTTCAATGATGACCTTGCGCCCCTTGATTTCTTTCACCCGTCCGCGAATGACCAACTCCCCTTCCAAGGGTGTGGGCTTCAAAAAACTCACCTGCAAAGAACCCGTCACAAAGCGAAAT
>CALMCD010000206.1 GCA_937863075.1 uncultured Rhodoferax sp.
ATGACCCCCCAAGCCTTCATCGCCCAATGGCGCGATAACCCCCTCAAAGAACGCGCCAGCTATCAGCTCCATTTCACGGGTTTGTGCGATTTGCTCGGTGTTGAAAAACCCACGCCCGCTAGTGCCGATTCCTATTGCTTTGAGCGTGGCGCAACCCGCACCGGCGCGGGCAAAGGTTGGGCGGATGTGTGGAAGCGCGATCATTTCGCGTTTGAATACAAAGCACCCAACGCGAATTTAGGCGTAGCACTCAAGCAGCTCATGACCTACGCGCTGGCGTTGGACAATCCGCCGCTCTTGGTGGTGTGTGATACCAACATCCTGCAAATTCACACGCATTTCACCAACGCACCCAGCGAAACATTCACCTTTACGCTGGATGATTTGGCACTGCCGGAAACGCTCACCAAACTGCGTTGGTTGTTTACCGACCCGCAGAAATTCCACCCCCAGCGCACCATTGCGCAGATTACCGAAGAGGCTGCTGGCAAATTCGCCGAACTCGCGCAATCGCTGGCGGCGAAGGGGCATCCGCCTTTCAAAATTGCGCATTTTCTCAATCAATGCTTATTTGCCATGTTTGCGGAAGATGCGGAGTTGTTGCCGGATCGCTACTTTGAACGCTTGGTGCGCAATAACCGACATACGCCGGAAAAGCTGCACCAACGGCTGGCCGTGCTGTTTGAAGCCATGCGCGATGGCGGAGACTACGGGATCGAAACCATTGGCTACTTCAATGGCGGATTGTTCAAAGACATTGAAACCCTGCCGCTGAATGCCAATGAACTCAAAATCCTCCATGCCGCTGCACAGTTGAATTGGAGCGGGATTGAACCTTCTATTTTTGGCACGCTGTTTGAGCGCGGTTTAGACCCCCAAAAGCGGGCGCAGTTGGGCGCACATTACACCGATCCCGAATCCATTTTGCGGATTATTCGCCCCGTCATCATCGAACCGCTTGCCGCCGAGTGGGAAACCGCCAAAGCCACGATTGCCGCGCAAATGCTTTTGCACACGCAAGGCGGCAAAGGTTCTAAAAACGCTTTTTCGTTAGCCCAATCCGCGTTTTTGGCGTTTTTGGAACGGCTGCATACCTTCCGCGTTTTAGACCCTGCTTGCGGTAGCGGAAATTTTTTATTTTTGGCGTTGCGTGCGCTCAAAGATTTGGAACACAAGGCGAATCTGGAAGCCGAGATGCTGGGCTTGCAACGAGAAATCGGCATTGAGGTGTCGCCTGCCAATGTGTTGGGCATCGAAATCAATCCGTATGCGGCAGAATTAGCCCGCGTTACCGTGTGGATTGGCGAGATTCAATGGATGCTCAAAAACGGCTACAGCATCCGCGATAACCCGATTTTGCAAACCCTTGACCACATTGAATGCCGTGATGCGTTGCTGGAACACCCTCAAACAGCCGCAACCACCCCGTCAGCTTCGCTGCCACCCCTCCTTATCAAGGAATCCACTTGGCCTGTGGTCGATGTCATCATCGGCAATCCGCCTTTTTTGGGCGATAAGAAAATGCGCAGCGAATTGGGCGATGCTTACACCTCCACCCTGCGCACGGCGTATGCGGATCGCGTGGCGGGTGGTGCGGATTTGGTCACGTATTGGTTTGAAAAAGCCCGCGCCCAAATTGAAACCGGACAATGCCAACGCGCTGGGCTGGTGGCGACTAATTCCATTCGCGGCGGTGCGAATCAGCAAGTATTGGCACGTATTTGCGATACCACCCGCATTTTTCATGCGTGGAGTGATGAGGAATGGGTGAATGATGGTGCAGCGGTGCGCGTGTCGATTATTTGTTTTGGCAATTTTGGTAATGGTGCAAAAACGGTATTAAATGGAAATGCGGTTGAAAGTATTCATGCCGATTTAACCAGCGGTTTGAATTTAACCGCCGCGAA
>CALMCD010000207.1 GCA_937863075.1 uncultured Rhodoferax sp.
CTCCATACGCCTGCGCCCAAACCGTAGAGCGTGTCGTTGGCGATGGCGAGGGCTTCGGCTTCGTCCTTGAAGGTGGTGATTGCCAGCACGGGGCCGAAAATCTCTTCTTGGAAAATGCGCATTTTGTTGTGGCCTTTGAACAAGGTGGGCTGCACGTAGTAGCCGCCTTCCAAGTCGCCGCCCAAATGCGCTTGTGCGCCACCTGCCAGCACTTCCGCGCCTTCTTGCTTGCCCAAATCCAAGTAGGACAGGATTTTGGTGAGCTGTTCTTTAGAAGCCTGCGCACCCATCATGGTGTTGGTGTCGAGCGGGTTGCCGTGAACGATAGCGGCTACCCGTTTCAGCACGCGCTCCATGAATGCTTCGTAGATGGATTCTTGAATCAACGCACGCGATGGGCAAGTGCAAACCTCGCCTTGGTTGAACGCGAACAGCACGAGACCTTCGATGGCTTTATCGAGGAAGGAATCGTCTTTGTCCATGATGTCGGCAAAGAACACATTGGGGGATTTGCCGCCCAGTTCCAGCGTGGCGGGAATCAGGTTGTTCGCCGCAGCTTGGGCAATCACGCGACCCGTCGAAGTTGAACCGGTAAAGGCGATTTTGGCGATGCGTTTGGATTGTGCCAAGGGCATACCGGCTTCGCGTCCAAAACCGTTCACAATGTTCAGCACGCCAGCGGGCAACAAATCGGCAATCAATTCCATCAAAACCAAAATGCTGATGGGGGTGGATTCGGCGGGTTTCAACACCACGCAGTTACCAGCACCGAGGGCGGGAGCGAGTTTCCACGCTGCCATCAAAATCGGGAAGTTCCAAGGAATGATTTGACCGACCACGCCCAGTGGCTCGTGGATGTGGTAGGCCATGGTGTTCTCGTCAATCTCGCCGATGCTACCTTCTTGCGAACGCAAGCAGCCTGCGAAGTAACGGAAGTGATCCACCGCCAAAGGAATATCGGCGTTCAGGGTTTCGCGGATGGGTTTGCCGTTATCGACGGTTTCAGCGTAGGCGAGGCGTTCCAAATTCGCTTCAAGGCGGTCGGCGATTTTGAGCAAAATGTTAGAACGCTCGGCAACCGAGGTTTTGCCCCAAGCGTCCGCAGCGGCGTGGGCGGCATCCAGTGCCAGTTCCACGTCTTCAGCGGTAGAACGTGCAGCTTGGGTATAAACCGTGCCGCTGATGGGGGTCAAAACGTCAAAATACTGCCCTTTGACCGGAGCAACAAATTTGCCGCCGATAAAGT
This sequence comes from uncultured Rhodoferax sp., assembly GCA_937863075.1. Classification (GTDB taxonomy): domain Bacteria; phylum Pseudomonadota; class Gammaproteobacteria; order Burkholderiales; family Burkholderiaceae_C; genus Allorhodoferax. The sequence continues at coordinate 1,247 of CALMCD010000207.1, forward strand.
TATCGTATTGCGCTTTGTAGGTGATGGTTGCGCCTTCAGCTCCGGGTGCTGCGTAGATCATACTGGTATCTCCTCATTGTTTGCTGGTTTTGTTTTTTGACAATAAG
>CALMCD010000208.1 GCA_937863075.1 uncultured Rhodoferax sp.
TGCTGTGTTTGGCGTATGTGGCGAAGTCGATGCGGGGGGCGGTGGCGCGGTAGGGCGCTATGAAAGGTATAGCTGGCTATGCTTGCTGGAAAAGGATTAGCGGATGGAAGCGCTGAAAGCTTAATCAACTTTTGGTGAGGCGGTCAGCAATTCTTCAGCTAAGTGATTTAACCATTCGACAATCTTAGGAATATCATCAGGAAGCATTGCAATAACTTTTGGATCATCGCCATGCAAACTCTCTTGTTCTAAAAAGATATATTCTTCATGAATATAGGCTTTTATGGTATCTCTTTGTAGTAATTTCATCTTGATATTTGGCATAAATAAACTCTTCGTTATCAACAACGTATCGGCAGATTCGACGGACTCTACAATCCATTCACTCCATCAAAATCTCACCTGCCATCGGTTCAGCACTCGGCGTAGCGGCTGAAATTGGCGAGATTATCGCATTTTTCGTGAGCGTTAGGCTTTATTAAGCCACCCAATTTCAATTTGCCTATGCTGCGTTACGCAATCACGCAAATAAAGGTTAATGAGGCTTTGATAGGGAATACCGGCTTGATTTGCCATTCCTTTGAAATAGGAAATTACATCGTCCGATAAACGCATCGTGACGGGTTTCTTTAATTTCGACGCATAGGGATTACGACGAGATTTCATATTGGAAAGGTCGTACTCAATTTCCATATTATCGGTATTATCCATATTTTTATTTTCCATAAAAACGGGCTTCTTGTTTGGTTGCTTTGCGTGCCGAAATGATGCGAATTGTGTTTCCAGAATCCCGCTCACAATGACACACTAAAAGGAGCTTTGCTTGCGCACTCATCCCCAGCAAAAGAAAGCGTTCTTCATCCGAAGAATGTGCTTCGTCAAAGAACTGAATGGCAAATTCATCATAAAAGACTGATTTTGCCTCTTCAAACGAAACACCGTGCTTTTGTGCATTGCTGGAGGCTTTTTCTGGATTCCATTCAAACTGTATCATACATACATTGTATGGTTAAACCTCATCCCCCACCATCGGTTGAGCGTTCGGCGTAGCGGCAGTAGCGCTGGCGATTCGCTTTGGTCGGATTAGCGCCGATGGTGAGCATCGTGCTGGTGGTTCTGTGTTTGGCGTATGTGGCGAAGTCGATGCGGGGGGCGGTGGCGCGGTAGGGGAAGCCGGCAGAAGACCTGCCATCCATCCGTAAAAGTCCTAATACGGAAAGTGCTAGCAAGGCGATTTTGCCCCCTAGAATGAAGCTCCCTATTTACACTTTGTAACGTACAAAAAAGGAGACTGAAGTGGAAGATTACATGGGTGTTATTAAGCTGTGGGCTTGTAACTTTGAACCGCAAGATTGGAGATTCTGTCATGGGCAACAACTCTCAATCAGCGAAAATGCAGCACTGTATTCGCTTCTTGGTACTACATACGGTGGCGATGGTGTGAGAACATTCAATTTGCCCGATATGCGTGGTCGTTTCCCACTGGGTGCAGCGAGCAGCGGTGGGAAGGTTGTCGCTTTGGGACAAATAGGTGGTTCTACTACATCTCCTGTCACTTCGACCGCAGCACCTGCTACCAAAGTCGCTCCAACTACAGATGCTGCCGCAGTTGCTGTTTCCAATGCCGTAGCAGCTAATGCGACTGTAGGCAACGCAACCAACACACTCAATCCCTATCTTGGTTTGAATTACATCATTTGTGTA
>CALMCD010000209.1 GCA_937863075.1 uncultured Rhodoferax sp.
GCAATCGTATCTTGGCGCAAACCAAAATCATGCACGGTGATGCGCAAGCGGTGGGCGGCGTGCCACAAAAATAGCGTAATCACGCCGAACAAAATCAGTTTGCCGAACCCATTCGCGGCAAAGGCGTGCAGGCGTTCGTAGCTGAAAATGCTGGGTGGATGCCCCAGTGCTGCCATCAAAAAAAGTACGGCTAATACGGGCGCTAAAAATGCCGCGAGTGTTCCTCCGGCGGCAAATAAACTCCAAAAAATGGGTTTATTGGATTTTTGCGATTGCTGCATTTTTTGCGATGTCATAAAACCCCCGCTAACCAAAGAATAATCACGCTCACCACCGCCCATGCTGCGTAATGTGCGCCAACAATATATTTTCCGTCTAAAAATTCTTCGCCGATTTGCACCGGCAATGCCTTGGGCGTGACGTTAAACCAAGTCGTGGCGTTATAGACTGAAAAAATCAAAATCCATAGCAGCATGAACACGATCCACGGGCTTTGCAGCGATTGTGTGAAGGATTCAAATGCCGCTTGACCCGCCGCCAGTTGGTGCAACGCGACTACCATCAGCACCGCCAATGCGCCAATAAAAACGCACGTTACTTCTCGCGCCATATAGCGGATATAACGCGGGTGTTTTAACCACCATCCGGTTTTTGAAATCGGGCGAATAAAAGGTTTATTCAGGGGTTTATTCAAAGGCGTATTCATTTGGAATTTCCTTTTTGCGAAGGTAATAATTTTTCGATGAAAAAATCCAGCGTGCTGGCGACTTTTACCTGCTGCAACGCGCCCGCTGGATCAACCGCTTTGGGGCAGACTTCGGAACACGCGCCCACGAATGAGCATTCCCACACGCCCTCATTGGTGGCGATGACTTCTTGGCGTTCATCACGTCCGCCGTCGCGCGAATCTTGGTTGTAGCGGTGCGCCAAGGTAATCGCAGCGGGGCCGATAAATTTCGGCTGCAAGGCATATTCAGGGCAAGCGGCGTAGCACAGCATACAGTTAATGCACATCGAAAATTGGCGGTATTTCATCAACTGCGCGGGCGTTTGCTTGTATTCGCCCTGCGCTAACGATTTCGCTTCTTTGGGAATCAAATAGGGTTTGACGCGCTTGAGCTTGTCGATGAAATCATCGGCAACCGTGATTAAATCGCGGGCAATCGGGAAATTCGCCAGCGGTTCAACCCGAATCACGCCCTCGTAATCGCGTAGAAAAGCGTGGCACGAGAGTTTGGGTTCGCCATTCACCATCATGCCGCAGCTACCGCACACCGCCATGTGGCACGACCAGCGGTACGCCAATGTCGGGTCGATGCTTTCCTTCACGGCGTTGAGCGCGTCCAGCACCACCCATTCTTCATTGCATTCGACTTCGTAGCGCTGAAAATACGGTTCGCTGTCCTTTTCCGGGTCGAAGCGCAGCACTTCGAGTTGGACGAGGCGTTTTTTCAGTTCGGTGATTCCGTTGGCTTTGCTCATTTATGGTCTCCCGAATAATCGCGTACACCGGGTGGGGATTTGGTAATCACCACATCCAAATAATCCAAACGCGGCAGAGCGTCGCCCTGATAGCTTGCCATGCTGTGGCGCAGGAAATTTACATCGTCGCGCTGGACGTAATCCAAGCGCTGGTGTGCGCCGCGCGATTCTTTTCGTTCCAAAGCGCTGACGGTGAGGGCGCTGGCGCAATCCAGCATCGAACCCAATTCCAGCACTTGGAATAAATCGGTGTTGAAGACGTTGCTTTTATCGTGCAAACTCACTTTTTTGTAGCGCTCGCGCAAGGACTGGATGGTGCTAACGGCTTCTTTCAATCCGGTTTCGGTGCGATAGAGTCCGCAGTTTTTCTCCATCGTATCCATCATTTCTTTGCGCAAACCGGAAAGCGTTTCACCGCCATCGGAAGGCGTTGGACGGGAAAATAATTCGCGAATCCGCGCTTGTGAGGCAAGTGCTTTTTCACGCAAAACCGCCGCATTCGCAGAGCCAGCCTGCATAGTATGCTCTAAAGCCGATAGCGCGGCGGCTTTTCCAAACACCAATAATTCGGTCAGCGAATTCGAGCCTAGTCGATTTGCGCCATTCAAGCTCACGCACGCGCATTCGCCGGCTGCGTACAGTCCGGGCAAACTCGTCGCTGCTTTGGTGTTGGTGGAAATGCCGCCCATCATGTAATGCACCACAGGGCGAATTGGCACGGCATCTTTCACAATATCCACGCCCAAATAGGCAATGGCGAGTTCGCGCACCAGCGGCAGGCGTTCATTGATGTATTTTTCACCCAAGTGGCGCATATCCAGCAGCACGCATTCGCCCCAAGGTGTGGTCACCGTGTTGCCTTTTTGCCATTCGTGCCAATAGGCTTGGCTCACACGGTCACGCGGGCCGAGTTCCATGGTTTTCAGTTGCGGTTTACCGAGTGGCGTTTCAGGGCCCATGCCGTAATCTTGCAAATAGCGGCGACCGTGTTTATTCAGCATCACGCCGCCTTCGCCGCGACAGGCTTCGGTCAATAAACTGCCCGTGTTCGGCAAGCCGGTGGGGTGGTATTGCACAAATTCCATGTCCTTGAGCGGCACACCCGCGCGGTAGGCGAGCGCCATGCCGTCTCCGGTTTTGATCGCGCCATTGGTGGTAAACGGAAACATCCGCCCCGCGCCTCCGCCCGCAATGATGACCGCTTTGGCGTTGAATTGCTTCATCATGCCGCTGTGCATTTCCAGCGCGGTGAGACCTTGGCAGCGTCCGTCATCGACTAAAAGATCAATGGCGAAGTATTCGTCGTAGCGTTTAATGGATTCAAACTGTAACGTCGTTTGAAACAATGTGTGCAAAATGTGAAAGCCGGATTTGTCCGCTGCAAACCAGGTGCGCTGCTTTTTCATGCCCCCAAACGGACGCACAGCCACCGAACCATCGGCTTCGCGGTTCCACGGGCAGCCCCAGTGTTCGAGCTGGGTGAGTTCTTTGGGTGCTTCGTTGACAAAGTATTCGACACAATCTTGGTCAGATAACCAATCGCCGCCGCCGACGGTATCGTCAAAATGCAGTGCCAGACTATCATCTGCCTTGATAACGCCCGCCGCGCCCCCTTCTGCCGCGCAAGTGTGGCTGCGCATGGGATATACCTTGGAGATGAGTGCAATGCGCAAAGTAGGATTGGCCTGTGCTAACGCAATCGCTGCCCGCAAACCCGCGCCCCCTGCGCCAATAATGGCGATGTCGGTTTCGATAATTTCCATAATGCCCTTTCTCAATATGCTTGGGGGATTTTCGTGCAGATAATCCTTATCGTCTCTGTTTTAGAACAAACTTAGGACGACTTAAGACAACTTAGGACTCATGATGACCATCTTTGGTATTGGTATTGGTTTACACGTTTTGATCGCCTCGTTTTTTGCGATTCACGCCCTGCGCACCAAGCAGTCGCTTCTCTGGCTGGTGGGTTTGTACGTGTTCCCCGTGCTGGGCAGTTTGATTTATGCGGTGATGGTATTTTTTGCCCAATCCCGCATCGGGCGCAACACGCACCAAACGCTGGATGCCGTCGCCCGCACCATTGACCCCGATAAAGAGCTGCGCGAAGCCCGTTCCGCCTTTGAACTCATGCCCACCCCGCAAAACCAGATGCGTTTGGCGCACGCGCTGCTGGAATCGGGCAATACGAAGGAGGCGGCGTTTCATTACGAATCGTGCCTACGCGGTTCGGCAACAGGTGACCCCGACATCGGGCTGTATGCCGCACACGCCTTTATGGAATACGGACGCGCCGACCGCGCCCTGCCCTATCTGCAAGCGATTCGGGGGAGTTATCCGCATTTCAACACCGAACAAGTCGCACTGTTGATGGCGCGTGCGCTGTCAGCCGTAGGGCGCAAGGAAGATGCACGGATGGAATTTACCTCCGCCCTGCACCGCTTTGGCACGTTTCAGGTGAAGGCCGAATACGCGATTTGGGCGATTCAAATGGGTGATGCCGCCACCGCCGAGCGCCTGAATATCGAACTCGAACGCACCATGCAATTCTGGAATCACCAAGCCCGTGATATGAACAAAAATCTGCTGCACCGTTGGAATGCGGCTATGAAAGGA
>CALMCD010000210.1 GCA_937863075.1 uncultured Rhodoferax sp.
CTCACAGCAGCTTCAAAGTTGAAACCAGCTGTCAAACCACCGATTTTTTCAGTGCCTTTCAGGCCGAAACGGGAATTGCCGTTGTTCAGGGTATCGTTAGCGATAGCTTGGAATTTGTCACCATTCATTTTGCTGAAAACACCAGCAGCAGGAGCAGTGTTAGTAGCACCAACAGCAACGTCAGCCACGCCGTACAGAGTAACTTGCGCCATAGAAGCGCCGGAAGCGGCCATAACAGCCAAAGCGATGAGGGATTTTTTCATTTCGGGTTTCTCAAAAAGGTTAAACAGCGGGCTCAATTCTTGCGGGATCAGAACCCCAGACAAAACCTCCTGTTCAGGAAGTTCACTTATTGCACCAGACATGGGCGCTTTTGGCAAAGCATTGCGGTATAAATGCGGCAAAAAAAAGCAAAGTAGTCACTTTTCGTTGCAACAATGCAACATTCACCGCACATTCTCAGCCTATTTGGAAGGATTCAACCATGGATGCCCTACTCACCACCGCCGACACCGCCTTGCGCACCCTCTTTACCAAACACCGCGCTACCAACCCGTATCCGCCCTCGCAAACCGAAAAATGCACCAATTTGGACACTTTCGACACGACCATGAACGAAGAACAGCGCCGAGAAGCCGCCGCCCTCATGCGCGTCAACCATGTGGGGGAAGTGTGCGCCCAAGCCCTTTATACCGCCCAAGCATTGACGACCCGCAATCCGCAACTGCGTGACCATTTCACCCAAGCCTGCACCGAAGAAACCGACCATCTGGCATGGACGGAGCAACGCTTGCAAGAACTGGGGGGACGCACGTCCTACCTCAATCCGCTGTGGTACGCCGGAGCGTTCGGCATCGGGCTGGTAGCGGGGCGCATTAGCGATGCCGTGAGCCTAGGATTTGTGGTGGAAACCGAGGTGCAAGTGGGTGCGCATCTGCAAAGCCATTTGGATCGTTTGCCAGCGGGCGATGCGGCTTCCCGCGCCATCGTCACCCAAATGCGTGATGACGAGTTGCGCCATGCCCAAAATGCGCGTGAGCGGGGGGCATTGGAACTGCCTCAACCCGTGAAATCCCTGATGCGTGCCGCCGCCAAAGTCATGACGACGGTGGCGCATCGGGTTTGA
>CALMCD010000211.1 GCA_937863075.1 uncultured Rhodoferax sp.
TTGAATACCACCAACCCGACACACGCGGGCATTTTGGCAAATACGGCGGCAGTTTTGCCTCTGAAACCCTGACCCATGCGCTAACCGAACTCAAAGCGGCTTATGCGCAATACCAACACGATCCGGCGTTTTTGGCAGAGTTTCAAAAAGAACTCGCGCATTACGTCGGTCGCCCCTCGCCCGTTTACCATGCCGAGCGTATGAGCCGTGAAACCGGAGGCGCACAAATTTTCTTGAAGCGCGAAGATTTGAACCACACCGGAGCGCACAAAATCAACAATGTGATTGGTCAGGCGATGCTTGCCAAGCGCATGGGCAAACCGCGCATCATCGCGGAAACCGGAGCGGGTCAGCACGGCGTAGCCACCGCCACCATCTGCGCCCGTTACGGCTTGGAATGCGTGGTCTATATGGGCAGCGAGGACGTGAAGCGCCAAAGCCCCAATGTCTATCGCATGAAGCTCCTCGGTGCGACCGTGGTTCCGGTTGAAAGCGGTAGCAAAACCCTAAAAGACGCGCTCAACGAAGCCATGCGCGATTGGGTTGCCAATGTCGATAACACGTTTTACATCATCGGCACGGTAGCTGGCCCGCATCCGTACCCGATGATGGTGCGCGATTTCCAAAGCGTGATTGGCAATGAATGTCTGACCCAAATGCCCGATATGTTGAAAGAAGCCGGATGCGAAGGTCAGCAACCCGATGCGGTAGTGGCGTGCGTGGGTGGCGGATCGAACGCGATGGGGATTTTTTACCCCTACATTCCGTTTGAAAATACCCGTTTGATCGGTGTGGAAGCAGCAGGCGAAGGCTTGGATAGCGGCAAACACAGCGCCAGCATCCAACGGGGTAGTGCGGGCGTGCTGCACGGTAATCGCACCTATGTTTTGCAAGACGATAACGGGCAGGTCACTGAAACGCATAGCGTCAGCGCGGGCTTGGATTACCCGGGCGTTGGCCCCGAACACGCTTATCTGGCGGATATTGGACGCGCCCAATACGTGGGTATTACCGATACCGAAGCGTTGGATGCTTTCCACTACCTCTGCCGCGCCGAAGGGATTATTCCCGCGCTGGAATCCAGCCACGCCATCGCCTACGGTAGGAAACTCGCCAAAACCATGCGCCCGAATCAGTCGGTTTTAATCAATTTATCCGGTCGGGGTGATAAAGATATTGGCACGGTGATGAAAGGTCACGGAACGCTATGAACAACGTCAAAAACCGCATTGAAACAACCTTCAAAAACCTTGCCGCACAAAAACGCAAAGCGCTGATTCCGTTTGTGACGGCAGGTTTTCCCTTTGCTGACATCACCCCCGAACTCATGCACGCGATGGTCGCGGGTGGTGCGGATGTGATTGAATTGGGTGTTCCCTTTTCTGACCCCAGTGCCGATGGTGCGGTGATTCAAAAAGCGGGTGATTTGGCGCTCTCGTTCGGCATTGGCATGGTGCAAATTTTGGCAATGGTGCGCGAATTTCGCCAAACCAATACGACCACGCCCGTAGTGTTGATGGGTTACGCCAATCCAATTGAGCGCTACGACCAAAAGCACGCCCGTGACGGCGTTGAAAGCGCGTTCGTGGTGGATGCGGCAGCGGCGGGGGTGGATGGCGTTTTAATCGTCGATTACCCGCCCGAAGAATGTGAAACCTTTGCCGCCAATTTGCGCAAACATGGCATGGATTTGATTTTCTTGCTCGCGCCCACCAGCACCGAAGAACGGATGCAGCAAGTCGCAGCGGTGGCAAGCGGCTATGTGTATTACGTGTCGCTCAAGGGCGTGACGGGTTCGGGTGCGTTGGATGTTGATTCGGTTGCGGCAAAATTGCCCCTGATTCGCCAACATATTCACGTTCCCGTGGGCGTAGGATTTGGCATCCGCGATGCCGCCACGGCGAAAAAGATAGCACAAGTGGCGGATGCCGTGGTCATTGGCAGCAAAATCATCCAATTGATTGAAAATGCACCGCGTGACCAAGTGTGCGCTATTGCCCAATCATTTTTGACGGAGATACACCATGAGCTGGCTTGAAAAATTATTACCGCCCAAAATCCAGCCTTCCGAACGCACGGATCGCCGTGGCGTGCCCGAAGGGTTGTGGATGAAATGCCCCAGTTGTGCGGCCGTTTTGTATAAAACCGATTTGGAAAAAAACCAAAACGTCTGCCCGGGTTGTGGACACCACCACCGAATCAATGCCCGTCCCCGATTGGACGCATTTTTGGACAAAGAAGGACGCTTTGAAATCGGGCAAGAAGTATTGCCCGTTGATGCCCTGAAATTCAAAGACAGCCGCCGCTACTCCGAACGCCTGCAAGACGCGCTGGAAAGCACGGGCGAAAGCGATGCCCTGATCGTCATGGGCGGTGCAGTGCAAGGCGTTCGTCTGATTGCAGCGTGCTTCGAGTTCGACTTTATGGGCGGTAGCATGGGTTCGGTGGTCGGCGAACGCTTTGTGCGTGGTGTGGAAAAAGCGATTGAACAAAAAGTTCCGTTTATTTGCTTCACCGCAACGGGCGGGGCGCGGATGCAGGAAGGCTTGCTGTCGCTCATGCAAATGGCGAAAACTAACGCCGCTTTAACCCGTTTGGCAAAACACGGCTTACCCTACATCAGCGTGCTGACCGACCCCACGATGGGCGGTGTGAGTGCCGGTTTCGCATTCGTGGGCGATGTAGTGATTGCTGAACCCAAGGCGTTGATCGGTTTTGCCGGCCCGCGCGTCATTGAATCGACCGTGCGGGTGAAGTTGCCCAAAGGCTTTCAGCGTTCCGAATTCCTGCAAACCAAAGGTGCAGTCGATATGATTTGCGACCGCCGTGAATTGCGTTCCACCATTGCCCACACGCTCGCTATGTTGCAACGCCAGCCTGCGGAGGCTGTTCTGGAGTCGGTTGTTTGATGCAGCACCATAGCAGCGCACTGGTTTTATTTTCGGGCGGGCAGGATTCCACCACCTGCCTCGCGTATGCCTTGGAGCGGTACGAGCGCGTGGAAACCGTCGCCTTCGATTACCGCCAGCGTCACCATGTAGAGCTGGAATCGCGCCTCACGGTATTGCAACAAATCCGCACGCAATTCCCCCAATGGGGTGCAAAGCTGGGCGAAGACCATTTATTGGATTTGGCGGTGCTGGGCGCGGTGAGTGAAACCTCATTGACACGCGAAACCGCTTTCAAAATGGAAAGTTCCGGCTTGCCCAATACCTTTGTACCCGGGCGGAACCTGCTATTTTTGACGCTGGCGGCGGCACTCGCGTATCGGCGTGACCTTCAGGTGATTGTGACGGGTGTGTGCGAAACCGATTTTTCCGGCTACCCCGATTGCCGCGATGACACCATGAAGGCGATGCAGTTGGCACTATCGCTGGGCATGGATAAACGCTTCCTCATCGAAACGCCGCTGATGTGGATCGACAAAGCCGCTACGTGGCAACTCGCCCACACGCTGGGCGGGGAAGCACTGGTCGATTTGATCGTAGAACATACCCACACCTGCTATATGGG
>CALMCD010000212.1 GCA_937863075.1 uncultured Rhodoferax sp.
TTTTGTTGTACAATGCAGGGCTACGCTTTTTATAGCGCTAGGGCGGTTAGCTCAGGGGTAGAGCGAAGCATTCACACTGCTTAGGTCGGGGGTTCGAGACCCTCACCGCCCACCATCCCATACTCGTAAAAAGCGCGGTTTCATCCGCGCTTTTTTTATTTCTGGTGTCGCTTTTCATACCTCCTATGATTCACATTACCCTCCCTGATGGTTCAGAACGTCAATTTACGCAAGCTGTTACGGTCGCTGAAGTCGCTGCCTCCATTGGCACGGGGTTGGCAAAAGCGGCGCTGGGCGGTAAGGTTAATGGCAAACTGGTCGATTCCAGTTTTACGATGGCGGAAGATTCCACGCTCGCCATCATCACCGCCAAAGATGCCGATGGTTTGGAGATGATTCGCCACTCCGCTGCCCACTTGCTGGCGTATGCGGTGAAAGAATTGTTCCCCGATGCCCAAGTCACCATCGGCCCTGTGATTGAACACGGTTTTTATTACGATTTTTCCTACAAACGCCCGTTCACGCCGGAAGACTTGGCGTTGATCGAAAAGAAAATGCAGACGCTTGCGTCACAAGACGAGCCGATTACCCGCCGTGTATTGCCGCGTGATGAAGCCGTGGCGTATTTCAAAGGGTTGGGTGAGGCGTATAAAGCGGAAATCATCGGCAGTATTCCCGCCGACCAAGATGTATCGCTGTACCGCGAAGGCAAATTTGAAGATTTGTGCCGTGGCCCGCACGTTCCCAGCACTGGCAAACTCAAGCACTTCAAATTGATGAAGGTGGCGGGTGCGTATTGGCGTGGCGATCACAACAATGAAATGCTGCAACGCATTTACGGCACGGCGTGGGCGACTAAAGATGAATTGCAGCAGTACCTCACCATGTTGGAAGAGGCCGAAAAGCGCGATCACCGTAAGCTGGGGCGCGAGTTGGATTTGTTCCACATCGACGACCACGCCCCCGGGTTGATTTTCTGGCATCCCAAGGGTTGGACACTGTGGCAAAACGTCGAACAATATATGCGTCAGGTGTATATTGAAAACGGTTACCAAGAGGTCAAAGGCCCGCAGATTTTGGAGCAAGCGCTGTGGGAGAAAACCGGACACTGGGATAAGTACAGCGAAAATATGTTCGTGACTGAATCGGAAAAACGCTTGTTTGCGTTGAAACCGATGAATTGCCCGGGTCATATCTTGATTTTCAAACAAGGCATCAAGAGCTACCGTGATTTGCCGCTACGTTTTGGTGAGTTTGGTAATTGCCACCGCAATGAACCTTCGGGCGGCTTGCACGGCATCATGCGCGTGCGTGGCTTTACGCAGGACGATGGGCATATTTTCTGTACCGAAGACCAAATTCAAGAAGAGGTCAAAGCCTTCACCACCCTGCTGCAAAAGGTGTATAAAGATTTTGGCTTTACCAATATCATCTACAAACTCTCAACCCGTCCAGAAAAACGTATTGGAACGGATGAAAGCTGGGATCGTGCCGAGGCTGCGTTGGCAGAAGGTTTGCGGGCATCGGGCTGTGAATTTGAATACCTTCCCGGGGAAGGTGCTTTCTACGGCCCCAAAATTGAATACACCTTGAAAGATGCCTTGGGTCGCCCTTGGCAATGCGGAACGGTGCAGGTAGACCCTAATTTGCCCGAGCGTTTGGGCGCAGAATATGTGGGTGAAGACGGCGCACGCCACCGCCCCATCATGCTGCATCGTGCGATTTTGGGTAGTTTGGAGCGTTTCATCGGCATTTTGATCGAAGGCAGTGCGGGTGCATTGCCCGCGTGGTTGGCTCCCGTGCAGGTTGCGGTTCTGAATATCACCGATGCACAAGCAGAATATGCAAAAACTGTGGCAAAAACGCTGCAAGCACATGGTATTCGCGTCAATCTTGATTTACGAAATGAAAAGATTACGTATAAAATACGCGAGCATTCCATGCAAAAGCTGCCTTATCTGATCGTCACAGGCGACAAAGAGATGGCAGCGGGTGCTGTTGCCGTCCGCGCTCGCGGAGGAAAAGATCTCGGTGCTATGCCATTAGAGGCTTTTGTGCAAAGAATTTTGGATGATGTTGCCAACAAATCTGCTTCTTAATGAATGGCAGGTACTTTTTTGTTCGGCTGTTTTAAATATACTGTGAAGGATTGAGCCATCGCTACTGAATTTCGTGACCGCCGTCAGCGTGAAGAACGTAAACACCGTCTTAATCGGGAGATCATGGCTCCAGAGGTTCGTCTCTCTGGCCCCGATAATGAACCGCTCGGCGTTGTAAGCCTGATGGAAGCCCTGCGTATGGCGGGTGAGCTGGATGTTGATTTGGTTGAAATTGCGGCAACGGCGAATCCGCCGGTTTGTCGCTTGATGGACTACGGCAAGTTCAAATACCAAGAACAGAAAAAAGCCGCCGAAGCGAAAGCCAAGCAGACGGTTATTGAGATCAAGGAAATCAAATTCCGCCCGGGTACGGATGATGGGGATTACCACATCAAACTGCGCAATATCAAGCGTTTCTTGGCGGAAGGCGATAAATGCAAGATCACTTTGCGCTTCCGAGGTCGCGAGATTACCCACCAAGAGTTGGGTTTGGCGTTGCTCAATCGCATTCGTGCTGACTTGGCGGATTTGATTATGGTGGAACAATTCCCCAAACTCGAAGGCCGTCAGATGATTATGATGCTGGCACCCGGTCGTAAAAAACCCGGTGCTGCACCCAAGCCTGCTGCAACCGAAGCAGCGGCTTAAAAAGTGGCTCGGGGTCACCAAGGCTGGAAATAGGATTCCAGACACCTCACGAGCACAATTCAGAAGGAGCAGAAAATGCCCAAAATGAAAACGAAAAGTTCGGCGAAGAAACGCTTCCGCGTTCGTCCCGGTGGAACCGTTAAACGCGGTCAAGCTTTCAAACGTCACATTTTGACCAAGAAAACCACCAAAAATAAACGCCAATTGCGCGGCGCAGTGAATGTCCATTCGACCAATATGGGTCACATGGCACAAATGCTGCCCGGTCAAGGTATTTAATTAACGACGAACAAGGAGTAATACAATGCCTCGCGTCAAACGTGGTGTAACGGCTCGCGCCCGCCATAAAAAAGTTCTCGCCCTTGCAAAAGGTTTCCGTGGTCGCCGTGGTAATGTTTTCCGCATCGCTAAACAAGCGGTGATGAAAGCTGGGCAATATGCCTACCGTGATCGTCGCACGAAAAAACGTGTGTTCCGTCAGTTGTGGATTGCGCGTATCAACGCAGCAGCCCGTCAATGCGGTATGACTTACAGCCAATTCGCTAACGGCCTGAAAAAAGCCTGCATCGAAATTGACCGTAAAGTTTTGAGTGATATTGCTATTCACGATATGCCAGCTTTTGCTGGAATCGTGGCGCAAGTGAAAGCAAAGCTCGCTGCTTAATTGATAGCGTCTTACGCATAGAGAATAAGGGTCGGCGCTTGCAAAAGCACCGGCCTTTTTTTATTAAATGAAAAAATGAACGAATTAGATTCCATCGTCGATATGGTTGAAAATGCCAAGCTGGCTTTTTCACACGCAAGCACTCCGGCTGATCTCGAAAATGCCAAAGCCCAGTTTTTGGGTAAATCGGGGCAGGTTACCGCGCTCATGAAAGGCATGGCTGCCTTGACGGTGGAGGAAAAGAAATCACGCGGCGCAGCCATCAATGTCGCCAAACAAGCGATTGAAGCCGCGTTGAATGCCCGTCGGCAGGCCCTAGCCGATGCCGAATTGCAAGCCCAGCTCCGCGCCGAAGCTTTGGATGTCACCCTTCCGGGTCGCCAACGCGGGCAAGGTGGATTGCACCCTGTTTCGCTGACCTTGGAGCGTATCGAATCCATTTTTGGCTCGATGGGTTTTGATGTCGCCCAAGGCCCTGAAATTGAATCCGATTGGTTTAATTTCACCGCGCTCAATACGCCGGAAGACCATCCTGCGCGTTCCATGCACGATACGTTTTACGTGGAAGGCGGCACGCCCGAAGCGCCCAATTTATTGCGCACCCACACCAGTCCGATGCAAATTCGCTATGCGGTGCAACACGTTAAAAAATATAAAAAAGATACGGCGGGTTTATTTTCCGGTGATATGCCCGAGATTCGCGTTATTGCCCCCGGACGAACATACCGTGTCGATAGCGATGCAACGCATTCCCCAATGTTTCACCAGTGCGAAGGTTTATGGGTAGGTGAAAATGTGAATTTCAAAGATTTGAAATTTGTATTTACTGATTTCTGCCGCACCTTTTTTGAAAGTGCCGATTTAGCCCTGCGTTTTCGCCCCAGTTTTTTCCCGTTCACGGAACCGAGTGCTGAGATTGATATTCAATTTCAAAGCGGCCCTTTAGCCGGACGGTGGTTGGAAGTGGCGGGTTCGGGGCAAGTGCATCCGAATGTGATTCGCAATATGGGTTTAGACCCTGAAAAATACATCGGTTTCGCCTTTGGTATGGGGCCTGACCGTTTAACCATGTTGCGTTACGGTGTGAATGATTTACGTTTATTCTTTGATGGCGATATTCGTTTCTTATCGCAATTTCAATAAATCCATTGAAAATACATCGAAATAAATTTAATAGACAAAGATACTATGCAATTTTCTGAATCATGGTTGCGGACATTTTGTAATCCGCCTATTTCGACCCAACAACTCGCCGACACGCTCACAATGGCGGGCTTGGAAGTAGAAGAGCTTGAACCCGTTGCGCCGCCGTTTTCCAAAATCGTGATCGGCGAGATTAAAGAAGCGGTGCAACACCCCAATGCCGACCGCCTGCGCGTGTGCCAAGTGGATGTCGGGCAAGCCGAATTATTGAATATCGTGTGCGGTGCGCCCAATGCGCGGGTGGGGATTCGCGTTCCGTGTGCCTTGGTGGGCGCGGAATTGCCGCCAGCCGAAGAGGGTGGAAAACCGTTCCTCATCAAACTGGGCAAACTGCGTGGCGTGGAAAGCGCGGGGATGCTGTGTTCGGCGAAAGAACTGAAAATTTCCGATGACCAAGGTGGCTTGCTGGAATTGCCCGCCGATGCGCCCATCGGACAAAATATCCGTGATTATTTGAATCTGGATGACACGCTTTT
>CALMCD010000213.1 GCA_937863075.1 uncultured Rhodoferax sp.
CCTGCCACACATGAGGAGATGCAAGCAGGTATTCAAGCTGATCTTCAACGGCGTACCCGTCCAAAGACCACAAGGCGACCTACATTGTCTTTGCGTGTGGACCCAGATGTGTTGGAACGGTTGCGGGAAAGTGGAAAAGGATGGCAAACCCGTGTTCATGCACTTTTACGCAAAGCAGTTGAACAAGGTTTGGTTTAAGGTGGTAGAACATGCGCCGCTAGGTTTATAAAGAAGCCTAGCGGCGTTTTTATTGCTTGTATAGAAAAAACACAGAAGGAGACTGCAATGGGTGTCAGTATTACGTTTTTAGGTGGAGCCGGTACGGTGACCGGTTCCAAATACCTGGTTCGGCATGGCGATGAAAGTCTGTTGGTGGACTGCGGTCTGTTTCAAGGCTTCAAGCAACTGCGTTTGCGCAACTGGACACCCTTGCCCATTGCGCCGAATAAGGTGCAGGCTATTTTGCTCACCCATGCCCACCTTGACCACAGCGGCTACCTTCCCTTGCTGGTGAAGGAAGGTTTTCATGGCAAGGTTTACGCCAGCTCTGGCACGCAGGCCTTGTGCAAAATTTTGTTGCCGGATAGTGGGCATATTCAGGAAGAAGATGCACTGTTTCGCAACCGCCACCGCTCGTCCAAACACGAAACCGCCTTGCCGCTGTATACCAGTCAGGATGCGTTGAATTGCCTCCCCCACATCAAAGCGGTGGAAATGGGCAAGGTGTGCCAGCCCATTCCGGGTTGGAAAGCCACGTTTCAGGATGCTGGCCATATTTTGGGGGCGAGTTCCATTTTGCTGGAAGTGGCGGGTCGGCGTATTTTATTTTCGGGTGATTTGGGGCGACCCGACGATACCTTGATGCAGCCTCCTGCCCCGCCTCCTTTTGCCGATACGGTGTTGATCGAATCCACCTACGGCAATCGCCGACACCCGCCCGACAATCTGCAAAACGAGTTAGAACCCATTTTGCAGCGACTCGCCCACCGTGGTGGCATAGCGGTGATGCCCGTGTTTGCGGTCGGACGTGCGCAGGCGGTGTTGCTGGCGATTGCGGAACTTAAAGCCGCTGGCAAAATCCCCCACGCCTTGCCGATTTTTCTGGATAGCCCGATGGCGGTACACACCACGCATTTGTTTGAAACGCACAAGGGTGAACACCGCCTGAATACGCACCAAACCCATGCGATGGCACACGCCGCGACGATGGTGAATAGCATGGACGATTCCAAAGCACTGGCTGCCCGCCACGGGCCGATGGTGATTTTGTCGGCGAGCGGCATGGCAACGGGCGGGCGTGTGCTGCACCATATCGCCCACCATGCGGGCAAACACCAAAATATGATTATTTTGACAGGCTACCAAGCCCCCGGTACGCGCGGCGCAACATTGGCGGAAGGGGCGCGAACCGTGCGTATTCACGGGCGGGATGTGATGGTAAATGCGGAAATCGTTCAACTGCAATCCGCCTCTGCCCACGCTGACCAGCACCAAATTTTGAACTGGTTACGCCACATGCCCAAAGCCCCCGATCAAGTGTATGTGGTGCATGGCGACCTTCCGGCCGCTGATGCCCTGCGTTGTGGCATTCAACGTGATTTGGGCTGGCGGGCGATGGTTCCTGAACACGGTTCGACTTGGCCTTTATAAGAGAATTTTCATGAAAAACTTTACTTTCTTCAACCCCACCCAAATCGAATTTGGCACGGACAAAGAGCAGTTGATTGGCTCAATTTTGGCAAAGCATGGCATCAAAAAGGTGTTGCTGTGCTATGGCAGTGACCGTATTAAACGCGATGGATTATTTGCCACAGTGAGCGAAAGCCTGTACGCAAACGGCATCATCTTGGCGGAATGCAGTGGGATTGTGAGCAACCCCCTACTCTCTAAAGTGCGCGAAGGGATTGCACTGGCACGCGCCCATCAGGTGGATGCGATTGTGAGCGTGGGCGGCGGTTCGGTGTTGGATAGTTCCAAGGCCATTGCTGCGGGCGTGGTATATCAGGGGGATGTGTGGGATTTGTTTATCCGCAAAGCCAGCATTGAAGCCGCGTTACCGATTTTTTCCATTTTGACCCTTGCCGCTACGGGCAGCGAAATGAACAGCGGCGCGGTGGTGACCAATGAGATCAGCAAGGAAAAGTTTGCTATCAGCTCGGTTCACACCTTCCCGAAAGTGTCGATTGTGAATCCGGCACTCATGCAAACCGTGTCGCGCGATTATTTGGTGTACTCTGCCGCTGACATCATCGCGCATTGCATTGAAGGCTATTTCACCGCGACCGAACAGCCCACATTCCAATCGCGTATGGTGGAGGCGGTTATCAATACGGTGATTGAATCAACCGAGATTTTGCTGAAAAACCCCGCCGATTACCATGCCCGCGCCGATTTTGCATGGGCATCGACCCAAGCGCTGAATGGTTTACTCACCGCCGGAACGGGAGGAATGAGTTTCCCGAACCACATGATGGAGCATTCGCTATCGGCGCTTTTCAACGTGCCACACGGTGCGGGGCTATCGGTCATTATTCCGGCGTGGATGAAGTGGTATCACAGCCGCAACCCTGCGCAGTTCCAGCGGTTTGCCCGTACTATTTTCCGTGTCGATACCGCTGAACAAGGTATCGCAGCGTTGGAACAGTGGTTTGATGCAATCGGCACGCCCACACGTCTATCGCAACTGGGCATCACCGAAGCCGATTTACCCGCCACCATCGACAATGTTTTGGGCAACGCCAAGTGGTTTGGCATCGCCCCAACCTATACGCGCGATGTCGTCACCACTATTTTGCAGAATGCTTTGAAGCCTTAATTAAAGCTGAAGCGTTAATCCCCCAAACAAATCCCCAAATCACGGGCGGTTTGCAGGGTGTCGCCGTCAAGGGGAACGGCTTTCATGCGCCCTGCTACCTCAGCCAAGGGGATGTATTGAACATTCGGGAAGGCGAGCGATACCATCACGCCCGAATGCCCTTGTTCCAAACCGCGCACCGCCGCCGCACCAAAGCGCATGGCGGACAGGCGGTCGAACGCTGTGGGACTGCCACCGCGCAGCAAATGCCCCAACACCACCACGCGCACATCTTTGCCCGTGCGTTGTTGCAAGGCTTTGGCGACACGTTCGCCGATGCCGCCCAAACGCTCGGCATGACCCACTTCCGCCGGAGCTTGTACTTCGATATGCCCATCGCGCGGTGCAGCGCCTTCCGCCGCTACCACGATGGAATACAAATGCCCCGCCGCATCCCGTGCGTGGATGTGGTTGGCGACTTGTTCCAAATCGAACGGAATTTCCGGCATCAAAACAGCGTGGGCATTGCCTGCGATGCCGCTGTGCAGCGCAATCCAACCCGCATAGCGCCCCATGACCTCAACTACCATCACACGCTGATGGCTTTCGGCGGTGCTGTGAAGGCGATCCAAACATTCGGTGGCAAAGGTGACGGCGGTATCAAAACCAAAAGTGCTGATGGTTTTATCCAAATCGTTGTCGATGGTTTTCGGCACACCCACCACGCGCAGACCCTTTTGATGCAGGGCGTGGGCGATGGTGAGCGAACCATCACCGCCTACAGAAACCAGCGCGTCCAACTCTTTTTTGGCGAAGTATTCCAAAATCTCGCCGGAACGGTCGATTTCACGCACGCTGCCATCGGGCATATGGGTAGGAAAATGCAGCGGATTACCCTTGTTGGTCGTACCCAGCATCGTGCCGCCCAGATGCCCAATGCCGCGCACTTTCTCGCGCGTGAGGCGGATGACACCGCCTTCTACATAGCGTTCGGGGAACAAAATGCCATTGAATCCATCGCGGATACCGTAGCATTCCCAGCCTCGGTTAATCGCTGCAATAACAACAGAGCGAATCACCGCATTCAACCCGGGCGCGTCACCGCCTCCGGTACAAATGGCGATTCGGCGGATAGAAGCGGTAGTCATATTTAATCCGAAAAAATCAAATATGCAACATCGCCATCCCACCCACGACGAGCCCAATGCCGCCGGCACCGAACATCACCCATTCCAGCCAGCGTTTTTTGGTCAACAAGGCGACGGCGGCGAGCGCGATGGAAACTTGCAGCACGGTAGTCGCTTCGGCCCAGCGGTGGTGCAGGTGCATTTGTTCATCGCTTTTCTTATCCCATGTGGTGGCATCGGCCTCTAGCTTTTCGGCTCCGACTTTGACTTCGGCTTTTTCTTTTTCGTAGCGATCAATTTTGGCTTGGTACTTGGCTTTTTCGTCTTTGTCGTTCGTCAAATCGCGCGACACCTCGGCTAACGATTGCTTGGTGCTTTTCGCTTGAAAATAATTCCATTGGTTCGATGCTTCGGTTTTTTTAATCGCCGCATTGTTTTTGTAGATACCCGCATTCGCCTGCGTGACACCGCCCATGTGACCAAAAATCGCGCCTACGGTGGCGATGATGGCGGTAAACATCGCAATTTTGTTGGTATCGTCACCGCCATGCCCGTGTCCGCCTTTTTGGGCGTGTTCCAATTCGTGGTCGTGGGGGCCGTGTACGTGAAATCCGTGTCCTGACATATCAATTTCCTTTTTGGTAAGTTACAAAGCTAAAAGCCAATCCATTCACCGAAGTATGGTCTTCGCGGGCGCTTTCAAGCCATTCCGTGCCAAATTGTGGCGCAAAAGCATCGCCTTCAAAATTTTGGTGGATTTCTGTCACATACGCGCGGTACGCATGGGGCAAAAATTGATCGTAAATCGCTGCGCCACCTATCACCCATATCGGTTGATTGGTGTTGAATTGTTCACAAAATTGGAGCGTTTCTTGCACGCTGGATAAGCGTTGAACGCCATTTTCGTTCCAATTTTCTTGCTGCGTTAAAACGATATTCGTGCGATGCGGCAGCGGGCGAAAACGCGGCGGCAACGAATCCCACGTTTTGCGCCCCATGATGACCGGACAACCCGTTGTGAGGCGTTTGAAATGCGCCATATCTTCCGGCAAATGCCACGGTAGCGCGTTGTGATTGCCGATAACACCGTTTTGGGCGCGGGCAAAAATCAGGTTAATGTTCATTTTTGGATGGGTTGGAAGGGAGCAAAACGGCGGCAATCGCAACCATCACGCACAGCATGGCGACATAATCTTCCCAATGCGGCATTTCGCCCACAATCAGGGTCGCCGAAAGCGTGCCGACCAGCGGAATCGCCATCACGCTCATGGCACTGGTGGCGGGCGGCAGTTGCCGCGCCATGCCGAACCAAATGATTTGCGCAAAGCCGTAATTGATAAAAATACCATAGAGCAAACTGCCCCATAGCGGGATCGAAAAATCCCAGCGCGGAAGCGGCTCCAGCGCAAACGCCATGCCCCACAAACACACGCTGGCGAGCAGCAACATCCACACCGTGAGCGCCTCCATCGGCAAGGTGGCGGTGGTGCGGCGCATCAAAATCGTGCCAATCGCCCACGAGATGGCGGCGAGTTCCATCCACACGATTCCCATTGGGCGACCCGATAGCGCAACCAATTCGTGCGAAAGCAATAAACCAATGGCAA
>CALMCD010000214.1 GCA_937863075.1 uncultured Rhodoferax sp.
CCCCGCATCGCGGCATCGGCTTGGGTGGCGGATAGTGCGCAAGTCATGGGGGAAGTGGAAATTGGCGAAAATTCCAGCCTGTGGTTTGGCGCGATTGTGCGCGGCGATACCGAAACCATCCGCATCGGCGACAACACCAATATCCAAGACGGTAGCGTCTTGCACGCGGATGTGGGAATGCCGCTTACCATCGGCAATAACGTCACGGTGGGGCATCAAGTCATGCTGCACGGCTGCACGGTGGGCGATGGGGCGCTGATTGGTATCGGCGCGATTGTGTTGAATGGCGCGAAAATCGGCAAAGGCTGCATCGTAGGCGCTGGCGCGTTGGTGACCGAGGGGAAAGAATTTCCCGATGGCAGCATGATTCTGGGTAGCCCCGCCAAAGCCGTGCGCGAATTAACCCCCGCCCAAAAAGAAGGTTTAATTAAAAGCGCGATTCATTATGTGGAAAATGCCGAGCTTTATAAAACGGGTTTGAAAAAAATTGCTTAAAGGATTATTGCGTGTCTGAATTATTAAATTCTTCCGAATTACACAAATTTTTATTTGAAGGCTTGCCCGTGCGCGGCATGGTGGTGCGTTTAACCGATGCGTGGCAAGAAATTTTGCGTCGCCGCGCATATCCCGAACCCGTGCGCGATATGCTGGGTGAAATGACCGCTGCGGCGGCGTTAATGCAATCGAATATCAAATTTGACGGTGCGTTAATTTTGCAAATTATGGGCGATAGCGCGGTGCAACTGGCGGTGGTCGAGGTGCAATCGAACCGCGCATTGCGTGCCACTGCCAAGGTAAAAGGCGATATTCCAGAAAACGCAACGTTGACCGAGATGGTGAATCGCCATAAAACCGGACGCTGCGCGATTACGCTTGACCCTAGTAAAAAATTCCCCGGGCAGCAACCGTACCAAGGCGTTGTCTCGTTGCACGACCAAGAGCGCATCAGCGATGTAATTCAAAACTATATGCGTACCAGTGAGCAGCTCGATAGCACCTTGGTACTCGCTGCGAATGGTGAAGTGGCGGCGGGTTTGCTGATTCAGCGTTTGCCCGTGGAAGGTACGGGCAATTTGGGCGGTAATTCGGATGAATCGGCGCGGCATGATGAAGCGTATCAACGCATCGCCCTGCTTGCCAGTAGCTTGAAGCGGGAAGAATTGCTGTCGCTGGACGCAGAAACCATTTTGCACCGCCTGTTTTGGGAAGAGCCGATTTTGCGTTTTGAACCCCTGCGCGGTGCAGATGCCCACCATTTTGCCTGTACGTGCAGCCGCGAGCGGGTCGGAAAAATGATTGTCAATTTAGGGCATGAAGAAGCGGAAAGTATTATTCAAGAACGCGAAACCATCGAAGTAGGCTGCGACTTTTGCGGAGCGCATTACCGTTTTGATGCCATTGATGTCACACAACTTTTCAGGGAACACAATAATGTCTAATTTATTCAATTTATCCAATTACCCCAATCGCCGTACCGCCCTCAAAATTGCGCTGGGCGTAGGCTATGCAGCGGCAGTTATGCCTATCATGGCGCAAACCGAAATCAAAACGTCTGCCGAAGGGCTACGCACCGGTGAATCGACGGTAGAAGTGAACAATTTTGCCGTTCCGTTTTATTTTGCCGCGCCCAAGGATGCGAAAAATTGCCCCGTTGTATTGGTGATTCAAGAAATTTTTGGCGTACACGAACATATTGCCGATGTCTGCCGCCGTTTTGCCAAAGCGGGTTATTTGGCGATTGCGCCGGAATTATTTGCCCGCCAAGGTGACCCCAGCCAATACGGTGAGATTGCCAAACTGATGGCAGAAATCGTTTCCAAAGTCCCCGATGCCCAAGTCATGGCGGATTTGGATGGCGTGCTGCAATGGGCGGGTAAAAATGGCGGCGATTTGAAGAAAACCGCCATCACCGGATTCTGCTGGGGCGGACGCATTACATGGCTGTATTCTGCGCACAACCCGAGCATCAAAGCGGGCGTGGCGTGGTACGGGCGGCTGGTGGGCGCAGCATCCCCGCTGACACCCCAGCATCCGGTGGATATTGCCAAAGACTTGAAAGTACCTGTGCTGGGTTTGTACGGCGGGCAGGATACGGGCATTCCGCTGGCAACGGTGGAGCAAATGAAAACCGCATTGGGCAAAAACGCCGATAACAACCGCAGCCAGTTTGTGATTTACCCCGATGCGCCCCATGCGTTTCATGCCGATTACCGCCCCAGCTACCGCAAAGAAGCGGCTGAAGATGGATTCAAACAAGCACTGGCGTGGTTCAAAAAACACGGTGCTGCATGATATTGATCGGGATTTTGATGGCCACCTTGGTGGCTGGAATCGGTTCGGTTTGGTTGGCAGCCGCTTTAAGTTTTGGCGCTTTGGTACGTTATACCCAGCACATGCTGAGTTTGGCTGCCGGAGCGTTGATGGCCACCGCTTTGCTCCAGCTTCTGCCGGAGGCCTTGGAAAGCGCTATCGAACCGCACAGCCTGTTTCGGGTATTGCTGGGGGGGCTGGTATTCTTTTTCTTGTTGGATAAAGCCGAGTTATGGCACCACGGGCATGAGCATCACCACGATCACCAAGGTCATCACCATGAACACCACCACCATGACGCACCCGCAGTGGGTAGCTGGTCGGTGCTGGTGGGCGATAGCGTGCATTGTTTTGGCGATGGTATTTTGATTGCATCGGCATTCATGGCGGATATGCGCTTGGGTGCAATCGCGGCGCTGGCGGTTTTGGTGCATGAAGTGCCGCACCACATGGGTGATTTGGCGGTGTTACGCTCATCCGGCACAGCCAGCCGACGCATGGCGGTAGTAAAAGTATCGTTAGCTGGCTCGGTGACTGCTTTGGGTGGCGTGTTGGGCTATTGGTTATTAGAACGCCTGCACGATTATTTGCCGTATTTCTTGGTACTAGCCGCTAGCAGTTTTGTGTATGTGGCATTGGCCGATTTAATCCCCCAACTCCAAAAACGCCTGACATTGCGTGAAACCACGGCACAAGTTTTTTGGTTAGCCGTGGGGGTTGCAATGGTCGCTACGCTGGGTGGGTTGGCGCATGGGCATGGACACGCGCACTAAAAAGTAGCACTTACTTAAACCAAGCCAGCGTATGGTGCAGCTTCACGACATCGCCCACAATCGTTAAGCAAGGGGATTGCAGGTGGGCTTCTTGGACTTTTTGCACAATGGTTGCCAGCGTTCCGGTGACTACTTTTTGGGTCGCAATGGTTCCATCTTGCACCACGGCAATCGGTAAATCGGGCGATGCGCCGTGTTCCAGCATACTCCGGCTAATGTAGGGTAAGCCACCCAAACCCATATAGATAACGACGGTTTGCTGGGGGCGTACCATCGCCGACCAATCTAAATCGGTCGTACCGTTTTTCAGATGACCGGCAACAAACATACAGCGTTGGGCGTAGTCACGGTGCGTGAGCGGAATGCCCGCATAGCTCGATACGCCCGATGCGGCTGTAATTCCCGGTACTACTTCAAAGCTAATGCCGTGGGCGACGAGTGCTTCCAGCTCCTCACCACCACGCCCGAAGATAAACGGATCACCGCCTTTGAGCCGCACCACTTGCTTGCCTTGCTGTGCCAGTTTCACCAATAAGCGGTTAATTTCTTCTTGCCGAAGGGTGTGTTCGTTGCGACGCTTGCCCGCATAAATACGCTCAGCTTGCGGGGAAACAAAATCCAACACGCCGCTGGATACCAGATGGTCGTACACGATGACATCGGTTTTTTCCAGCAAGCGCACCGCTCGCAGCGTCAGCAGATCAGGGTCGCCCGGCCCTGCTCCGATGAGGGCAACATGACCGCTCATTGATCGACAAACGCAAAGCCAAAATCACCCGATTCCATTTTCACGTAATCGAGTTTGATGTCTACCAAATCATCTTCAAAGGATGATTGATACACCACCGTCACACCGTTGGAAACCAACTGGGTATCACCTTCTTGCGGATGGTCAAAGCCCATGCCGTACTCGGTGGTTCCTGATTCATCTTTGCGT
This sequence comes from uncultured Rhodoferax sp., assembly GCA_937863075.1. Taxonomy (GTDB): domain Bacteria; phylum Pseudomonadota; class Gammaproteobacteria; order Burkholderiales; family Burkholderiaceae_C; genus Allorhodoferax. The sequence continues at coordinate 4,021 of CALMCD010000214.1, forward strand.
GCAGCCAATCGCAGTGCTAAACCGGTCGCATTATTTTGATCGGCGGATGCCAAAATGTGTTGGGCTGCTTGGGGTGTAATTGAAAACATATTCTTTCATCCTCTAAAAATGATGACGTGAGCAAGGATTGTAGGCATTTCAAGCACGGGAATTTTGATAGTGCATGGTAGCCACAGAACCCGCAATAATGCTCGCCATGACGATGAAGGAACCGATCGCCAATGTCGATACGCCCGATATACCTTGTCCAACCGTGCAACCCGTCGCAGTCACACCACCAAAACCCATCAACACCGCGCCGATTAACTGGGTGCGCAAATCGCTGAACGAGGCAAATCCTTCCCAGCGGAATTTTTTGCTCGCCAACGCATACGCCAACGAACCCAGCACCACGCCCAATGCAGTCGCAATGCCAAAGGTCATGCGCAGGGTGTTATCCGTCCACAACATCAATAATTCCAGACCATAGGCAATGGGGGCGACAAAGCTCATGGCCTCCAAGGTGCGGGTGTTGGTGCTGAAATAGACCATTTCCATCGTTTCAGGATGCTCGCCGTAGCCGATATGCCCCGTGACATACCACGCCAGCACCACGATACAACCCAGTGTGATAGAGCCGAAAACGTGCCACAGGTTGCCGCGAAAGCGTGCATCTTTGAAGACAAACGCGAAGATGCCCAAACCCAAGGTCAGCGAAGTCGCCAAGATCGCCGATTTAATCTCCATGCCGGTCATCTTGGATAGCACCCAACCCAAGCCTTGATTGCTCAAACCCCAGTGGGAGAGATCAATCGTCACGGGGTCGAGAAAGCTCGCACGCCATTGTGCAAATAGGCCTTTGAGGGTCATATACGATGCAATCGCGGTAAATACCAAGACCACCAGCGAACGAATGCTGCCGCTACCCAAGCGAATCAGATTTTTATTGGTACAACCCGATGCAATCGTCATGCCCACACCAAAGACCAGTCCTCCCACGACGAAGGACAACCATGTCAAAGTTGGGCGTTGGTATACGGTTTTGCTGACATCAATCCAATCCATATACGCCAGCGCACCCGTTCCCATGATGGCGACGGCAATGGTCAGCAGCCACATGCGCATACGACCCCAGTGCGACATATTGACGATATCCGAAATCGCGCCCATCGTACAAAAATTGGTCTTACTGGAAACCGCACCAAAAACAAACGCCAACACAAACCCGCCCAGCACCACAAGGCTGGGGGGGGCAAACAATCCACTCATACTACTCTCCGTTTAGGGGTGTCGGGTATTTTTAGGCTTTTTTCAAGAAGAAGATGTACTGACCACCTTCCGACGATTGGTGCAGCAGCGTGTTTCCGGTTTGCTCGGCAAAAATGGGCATATCAGTTTCTGAACCCGAATCGGTGGCGATGACGCGCAACACCTGCCCGCTGGTCATGCCCGATAAGGCTTTCTTGGTTTTGACGATAGGCAGTGGGCAGGCCAAGTCGGAAGCATCTAGTTCTTTATCAAATTGCATACGTATTCTCTAGCTTGGTTGATTCTTTGGTTTGTTGAAATTCCGCTATGGTAATCCATACCATGATGGGAGCCGGATGGGTTCGATCTATATCAATCGGAAGGCCTGTGCCTGCTGGTATCTTCCACAGCCGTGTAGAAGGCAACAATGAAAGTCAGTAATAACACCTAGGGTTCTGACTAAAATTCATTATATTATTATGTTCTAATATATTCGCATGCTGGTTGCATGATTGGAGTAAACGAAGAATGAACCAAGAACGACGAACTTTTGGCAACGTCCGAAAGGCTCCTGAAAGTTTTTTAGACGGCAATGGAGTAAAAACAGTCCTTCACGAAGCCCGCAATGGTCGACGTGATTTCATCCGTAAGGCTTTTGCTGCTGCGGCAGCGGGTGTTGCGGTTCCGGCTGCTCTGGCACAGGGTAACCCCGTGCCGACCGATGGCGGTGATCCCAATATCTTGAACCTGCCCGAGCACAGCAAAGGGTTAGGACAAGGCGTGGCACAGGATGATGGCTACGGCAAACCATCCAAGTATGAATCTACCGTCCAGCGCCGTCAAAGCCCGGGCTTGACACAAACCACGCAAGCATCGGTTTCATTTGCGCCGTTGCAATCGCTTTTTGGTATTGTCACCCCCAGCGGTCTCCACTTTGAGCGCCATCACCAAGGCTGGTGGGATATTGATCCCTCCAAACACCGTTTAATGGTGAATGGTATGGTCAAAAATTCCAAGGTGTTTACGCTGGATGAGATCATGCGTTTGCCTTCGGTTTCGCGCTTTCACTTTATTGAATGTGGAGCGAATACCGCTGTGGAATGGGGCAATGTCGCCGTTCCTACCGTGCAATACACGCATGGCATGATTTCGTGCAGCGAGTTCACCGGCGTGCCTTTGATTCACCTGCTGGAACTGGCGGGCGCAGATTTGAAGAATGGTAAATTCATTCTGGCCGAGGGTAGTGACGGTTCTTCCATGACCCGTACCATTCCCATGAGCTTGGTGAAGTCGGGTGAAGTTTTTGTGGCGTATGGACAAAACGGCGAAATGCTGCGTCCTGAGCAAGGTTACCCGCTGCGCTTGATCGTTCCGGGTGTGCAGGGCGTGAGCTGGGTGAAATACCTGCGCCGTATCGAAGTCGGCGATATGCCCTACGCTACCAAAGACGAAGCCATTCACTACATTGACTTGCAACCCGATGGATTGCAACGCCAATACACCAGCATCCAAGAGTGCAAGAGCGTGGTGACCACACCTTCCGGCGGCCAAACACTGCTGGATAAAGGTTTCTACAACATCACGGGCTTGGCTTGGTCGGGTCGCGGCAAAGTAAAACGGGTGGATGTATCGGTAGACGGTGGCCGTAACTGGCGTACCGCACGCTTGGAAACCCCCGTGTTGTCCAAAGCCCTGACGCGCTTCAATTTAGATTGGGTGTGGGATGGCAAACCCACCATCATTCAAAGCCGTGCGGTAGACGATACCGGACACGTTCAACCCACTTACAAGCAACTGCGCGATGTGCGGGGTACACGCTCCATTTATCACAATAACGCCATTCAGTCATGGTTGGTGCAAGAGAACGGCGAGGTGAAAAATGTTCAAGTTTCGTAAAACGTTTCGTAAGACTTTAGCGGTCACATTAGCCACCACTGCACTTTTGTCCGCCGCTGGTGGCGCATTCGCACAAGCCGATGCCAAATTCCCCGGTATTGGACGCAATGCAACCCCCAAAGAAGTGGCTGCATGGGATATTGATGTACGCCCAGACTTCAAAGGTCTGCCACCGGGTTCTGGCACGGTATCGAAAGGGCAAGATATTTGGGAAGCCAAATGCTCGCACTGCCACGGTATTTTTGGTGAATCAGGTGAAGTGTTCAGCCCATTGGTCGGCGGCGTAACAGCGGAAGACATCAAAAAAGGCCGCGTTGCCAATTTGATCAACCCCGCCTACCCGGGTCGTACTACTTTCATGAAGGTTCCTACGCTCTCTACGGTTTGGGACTACATCAACCGTGCTATGCCTTGGACTGCGCCTAAATCGTTGCAAACCGATGAGGTGTATGCGGTGGTGGCGTTCTTGCTGAATCTGAATGGTATTGTTCCTGATGATTTCACGTTGTCGGACAAAAATATCAAGGATGTGCAAAACCGGATGCCCAACCGCAACGGTATGACCACCGCCCATGCCATGTGGCCGGGTAATGAGTTTGGCGGCAAAGCCAAGCCCGATACCAACAATGTCGCCTGCATGAAAAATTGTGCAACCGATGTGAAATTGGCATCGGCCTTGCCCGATTTTGCCCGCAATGCCCACGGCAATCTGGCGGAACAAAACCGTTTGGTGGGTGCGCAGCACGGCGTGGATACAACACGTCCTGAAACCCCTAAAGCCCCTAAAATGGACGCTGCACCTACCGCCGCTCCCGCACCCAAGGCTGCACCAGCGGCTACACCTGCCGAACCAGCAGGTACAACGGGTAAAGCAGACCAACCTTCCGGTAAAGCTGCTATGGCGTTGCTGAATAAAAATGGTTGTATGGCATGCCATAGTGTCAATACCAAGGTGGTTGGCCCTGCTTTTGCCGATGTCGCTAAAAAACACGCTGGCAAAGCAGACTATCTTGCAGGCAAAATCAAGTCCGGTGGTTCGGGTGTGTGGGGCGCTGTTCCCATGCCTGCACAAACCTTGAGCGATGCCGATGCCAAAACCATTGCGGCTTGGCTGGCGGCTGGTGCTGGCAAATAAGCAGTTTTTAACCAATTAACCTTCATCCAAGGAGATTTACATGCAAACCCGTCGTAAGACACTTCAACAAGGTGCTGTAGTAGCAGGGCTACTGGCCAGCACGGGCTTGTTTCCCCAATACGCATTGGCCTTCAATAAAACCGCTTTTGATGCCAAAACTGTGGCAGAAGCCGTGAAAGCACTGGGTGCAGCCGGTGCGCCTACTGCCAGCAAAGATGTCACCATTGGTGGGCCTGATATTGCTGAAAATGGCGCAGTGGTTCCCTTGACAGCCAGCACCACATTGGCGGGTGTCAAGCAGATGCTCATTTTGGTAGAGAAAAATCCCTCTGCCTTGGTTGCTGTTTTCAACGTGACCGATAGCGTCGAACCCAACTTTGCGACCCGTGCCAAAATGGGTCAATCGTCCGATGTGTACGCCGTTGCCATCATGAACGACGGTAAAGTTTTGTTTGCCAAGAAAGAAGTCAAAGTCACCTTGGGTGGCTGCGGCGGTTAATCAGCGGTTCATTATTTTTGAAAATTTAGGAGAGAAAAATGGCAGATCCAATGCGCATTCGTGCCCAAGCCGCTGGTGACAAAGCAACCGTTCGTGTTTTGATGTCGCACGAAATGGAATCCGGTCAGCGTAAAGATTCCTCGGGCAAACTGGTTCCCGCTTGGCATATCACCGAAGTAACCGCCAGCCACAACGGTAAAGTTGTTTTGACCGCCGAATGGGGTACAGCGGTTTCTAAAAACCCGTTCCTGCAATTTGCAGTGAAGGGTGCTAAGGCGGGCGACAAAATCGCCGTGTCTTGGAAAGACAACAAGGGTGATACCCGTACCGACGAAGCAACTGTTTCTTAATTGAATCGGTAAAACCAGTAGGGTGAGACTTTGCGCTCACCCTTTTTTTTGCAAATTTTCTCCAAATTTCCCCAAAATCACGATGCTAACGAGGCTACCATGAGAAAAACATCATTTATTTCCGTGCTGGCGCTGGGCTGTCTGGCGAGTACAGCCGCTATCGCACAAAAATCCGCAGCCGTGCAAAGTATTGAAGAATACCGCGCCATGTTGGCAGACGGCAATCCAGCCGAATTATTTGAAGCCAAAGGCGAAGATTTGTGGAAGCAAAAACGCGGCCCCAAAAACGCATCGCTGGAACAATGCGATCTGGGCAAAGGCCCCGGCGTAGTGAAGGGCGTGTTTGTTGAACTACCCCGCTATTTTGCTGATACGAAAAAAGTCCAAGATTTGGAATCGCGCCTCTTGACCTGCATGGAAACCTTGCAGGGCTTGGATGTCGCAGAAATCGCCAAAACGCCTTTTGGTAAAGGCGAACAAAATAACATGACCGCGTTGGCGACATGGATTTCAGCCGAGTCGAAAGGTATCAAGTTCAATCTTTCCCAGAAACACGTTCAAGAAAAAACCTCTTACGAAGTTGGAAAACGCCTCTTTTTCCAACGTGGCGGCCCGCATGATTTTTCTTGCTCTTCCTGCCACGGGCAAGATAACTTCCGCATCCGCCTGCAAGATTTGCCCAATTTGACCAAAAACCCGGGTGACGGCGTAGGGGTTGCCGCGTGGCCTGCCTACCGTGTTTCCAACGGTCAAATGTGGGGAATGCAGCAGCGTTTGAACGATTGCTACCGCCAACAACGCTTCCCCTACCCGGGTTTTGCCAGCGATGCCACCATCGCATTGGGCGTTTACTTGGGTGTCAATAGCCAAGGTTCTGCATCCATTGCACCGGCGATCAAACGCTAAGAAAGGAAAATTGAATTATGAAACCTATCAAAACTGCCCTCCTTTCCGTACTGGTCATAGGGTCTAACATGGCATTTGCAGCCGATACGATGCCGAATAAAGCCGCGTTGGATGCGCTGGCTGCTAAAGTGGTGAAAGAATCGTTCCGCGATGAAGGTATCGTGAAAACATCGGTGCTGGATACCGACCAAACCAATCGGGAATGCAGCGATGCCGAGGTAATGGGTAAACCCCTGAAACCCGCCCGCGCTAAAGCCATCGAAAAAATGAATCTGAAAACCATTCAATGGCCGAAAGATGGCAAATTTTTGGGTGATTGGCAAAAAGGCGAAGCATTGGCACAAAGCGGACGCGGTTTAACGTGGACGGATAAAGCCGATACCCCCAACGGCGGCAACTGCTACAACTGCCATCAAATCGACAAGAAAGAAATTTCGTATGGTTCGATTGGCCCTAGCCTCTACAACTATGGCAAAGTGCGCGGCGTAACCGACCCCACCAGCCCTGAAGCCAAAGCGATTGTCGAATACACATGGGGCAAAATTTGGAACAGCCGCGCTTACAACGCTTGCTCCCACATGCCACGCGCGGGTCATGCCAAAATTTTGACCCCCGAACAGATTTCCGACATCATGGCACTGTTGCTCGATCCCAAATCTCCCGTTAATCAATAACTCCACGGATTCAACACCATGAATTTATCCAAACGCGAATTTATGCAGGTTTTGGGTGCGGGAACGATGGCAGGTATGGGGCTGGGAACCTATGCCCAAGCCGCGACCACCACCGCTGCCAACGGTTTGTATGACATCCCCCAATTCGGTAATGTGTCTTTCCTGCACATGACCGATTGCCACGCGCAGTTAAAACCGATTTACTTCCGTGAGCCGAGTATCAATATCGGCTTGGGTTCGATGAAAGGGAACTTGCCGCACTTGGTAGGCGAGCATTTGCTGAAAGTGGCAAAAGTACGCCCCAACACCGCTGAAGCGCACGCACTCACGTACCTTAGCTATGAAAAAGCGAGCAAGCGTTACGGCAAAGTCGGTGGTTTTGCGCATTTGGCGACCTTGGTCAAGCGCATGAAGGCGAGTCGCCCGGGTTCGTTGCTGCTGGACGGTGGCGATACGTGGCAAGGTTCGGGTACGTCGTTGTGGACGAACGGGCAAGATATGGTCGATGCCTGCAAATTGCTGGGCGTGGACGTGATGACCGGACACTGGGAATTTACGCTGGGCATGGATCGCGTCAAAGAAATCATCGAAAAAGATTTCAAAGGCAAAGTCGATTTTGTGGCGCAAAACGTCAAAACCAACGATTTCGGCGACCAAGTTTTCAAACCCTACGTGATTCGGGAAATCAACGGCGTGCCGTGTGCCATCATTGGGCAAGCGTTTCCGTACACCCCGATTGCGAATCCGCGCTACATGGTGGCGGATTGGGCGTTTGGCATTCAAGACGAAAATATGCAAAAGATGGTCGATGAGGCACGCGGCAAGGGTGCGCAAGTTGTCATCGTTTTGAGTCACAACGGCATGGATGTGGACTTGAAAATGGCAAGCCGTGTCAGCGGTATTGATGCCATTATGGGCGGACACACGCACGATGGTATGCCCGTTGCCAGCATCGTGAGCAACAAAGGCGGTAAAACGATTGTGACGAACGCGGGTTCTAACGGCAAATTCTTGGCGGTGTTGGATTTTGATGTCAAAGACAAAAAAGTCGCCGATTTCCGCTACAAACTCCTGCCCGTTTTTGCCAATATGCTGCCAGCGGATCAGGAAATGGATGCGCTTATCACCAAAATTCGTGCGCCTTACGAATCCAAACTCGCGGAAAAACTCGCCATGACCGAAGGCACGCTCTACCGCCGAGGCAACTTCAACGGCACGGGCGACCAGTTGATTGTGGATGCGTTGATGGATGTGCAGGGCGCGGATTTGGCGTTCTCTCCGGGCTTCCGTTGGGGTACGACGCTGCTGCAAGGGCAAGCGATTACCCGCGAATGGCTGATGGACATGACGGCTACCACCTATTCGTATGCAACGGTGACCGAAATGACGGGCGCAACCATCAAAACCGTGCTGGAAGATGTGTGCGACAACCTGTTCAACCCCGATCCGTACTACCAACAAGGTGGCGATATGGTGCGCGTGGGCGGCTTGGAATACACCTGTACCCCCAGCGCCACAATGGGCAAGCGTATCGACAATATGCGTTTGAACGGCAAGTTGATTGACGCGGACAAAAAATACAAAGTGGCAGGCTGGGCTCCCGTAGCGGAAGAAGCCAAATCCGCTGGTAGCCCGATGGTGTGGGATGTGGTGGAAAAATGGCTCAAAGCCCGCAATGGCAAAGTGTCTGCCCGCAAGCTCAATACGCCCAAGCTCATTGGCGTGAAGCCAAATCCGGGTTACGTCGAGGCGTAATCGGCACGCACCGGAATTTTCAATAATTTTCCCGCCGATCAATCAGCGGGGATTTATAAATTCCGAAATTTGCCAACACCGAACCAGCGGGATACATCGGTAACCACGGAAGTCCCGCCGCCGTTGCCGTGGAGGGTGTGCTGGTGGTGCAAGTGTTACCCGCTGCGGTGCTGGTGTTCAACGTAAGCAATACCTTCCCCGCCTGATTGGGTTTGGTTAGTACCAAGCCCGCTCCGGCCATTTTTCCATTGGTCAATGTTACGCTTCCGGTCGGCGTGATTTGCGATTGGCAACTGGAGGTGAAGGTCGATGTCAGTGCAAAGCTGCTCATCGGCAACACGGTACACGAATCCAGCGTATTCAACGTCCAATAGCCACCACTTCCGCTGCCTTGCCAGTATTGCGCTTCCAACGGTACGGGTAACGCCAGCCGTTCTGACCCGTAGGCGTTTTGCATCCGTATCCGACCACTGCGGATAGAGGCACTGGCATTCGTTCCCAATCCCGTCCCGTTATCCGAATCGACCGCTGCTACGGCGATATTGGCGGGTGCGGAAGGGCTTACGTTAAACGAAAACGTGGCGCGGGGGTGGTTCACATCCACATTGTCCAGCAACGCCGAACCGTTGGTAAACGCCAGTGCTGGAATCAGTGGCGTAATCGAACCTTTGCCCGTGGTATCTGAAAGCGTGATGGGTTTCGCAAAACTCAACGATGCCGTGCTAGAACCGCGATAGTTCTGCAACATGCTGCCGTTTTTCGCTTTGGCGATCAAGGTAGTGGTGGGAAACGGCTGTTTGTCGTAGGTAAAGCCGCCCACGCCGCAGCCTTGCGTCAAGGTGACATCGAAATGATCGGCGTAAAACCGCCCCACATTGCTGCCATAGCTTGCGCCCAATACGTCCGCCGTTCCCATATACGCACCCGATTTCAAGCGGGGTGTGAGTTGGATGATGCCCACTTCCGGCCAATTCACCACCGCCGTGCCTGCGCCATTGCTAAAAGCGAAATTGGTTTCCGTCACCAATGCCGGATTATTGGTAAGCCCCAGCCCCGCTACCAGTGAAGCGCTGAGTTGAATGCCTTCGGGGGTTGATTCTTTACCAAAATTCTTCGTCACCGCAGCGGGGGAGCAGTTATTACGCGCCTCCGCCGTCACTTTGAAGGATGCTCCAGCCGCGACAAATTTTCCGCCCGTGGCATCGGCGGCGGCTGGGTTATTCGTTCCTGCCATATCCGTTACGCCCGTAATGGCGAAGCTGGCGGGGCGCACAATGAAGGTTTTGCTTCCCGTGACGTTGGGCGATACGTTGGTATCGGATACGTTCAAGGTCAATTTTCCGACATCGGCATATTTCAAGCGTATCTTGGTAGTGCTGTTGGCATCAAATAAAACATTCATTGTCGTTGTGCCAGCACTGGCCTGTGCAATAGCGGTAGAACTCGTCCATACATTCGTGCTAGCGGTCAAACCTTGCGTGCCGCTGCTGGGATCGGTGTAGCTGTACGAGAACCGCAGCGGTTTGGATTTGCTGGTGTAACCCGATTTACACGCTTTGATGGTGACATCCCCCGAATCGTCGCACGCTGTTTGGGAGGTGGCAGGAAAGGTAATCCCAAAACCGCTGGTCGATTGGCTTACCGTCACATTGCACGAAGTGGGCGTATTCGTACCCGGTAGCACACAGGCGACGGTCGAGGTAGCGGGGTTGATAAGTTGCGGAAAAATGGATTTGGTTTTATCAATATCGAGTGTGATGGTTCCGGTAGCTCCCTGCGCTAGCTGCAATAAACGCGAACCGCCAATCAATTTAACCGCATCGCCCCCAATCCAACCACTGGGTTTTAAGGTGACGTACACATCCCCCGCCGTGAAGGGAACACAAGCCGGCTCTGGCTTGGTACACGCGGTCACCTTAAAAAGCGCGGTGTTGCAGGTATCCATAGCACCCGAATTTTCAAAACGAAAATGGTCAATCACGGGTGTTGCGGCTATCATTTTGGTAGCACACACTTGAAGATTGTCCAGCTCGTGGATGTTTTTTTGCCCTCCCGTTCCACCCGTAAACGAAAGCCAAAAGTTTGCCGGAATGATGGGTGTAGTCGTAGTGGGGATGCCTGCGGTGGAGAGTTTGGACATCAAATTGAAATCGGCAATCAAATTTTGATCGCTCGCTACCCCGCCTACATTGCGATCCACCCGAATCCATTGTTCACCCGCAATGCGCGAATCAATGGTGATGCGATACAAATACCCCGGAGCGCCCGGCGTGGTGTTGGACGGGTTACTAATGGTGGTTGCCAATGTGCCCGTTCCCGCCAAATAAGGGTAACCATATTTGTAGGCGTTTGCCGTTCCGGTAAAAAAGGTATTAGAAGGCCCGCGAATGGCGATGGCGTTGGCGACCGCTCCTGCTGCATTGCCCAAATAGCGGTTTTCGGTAGCGTTAGAAAAATTACCGAACTCATCCAGCCCAATGCCCAGCCAGCCACCTGCAAAGCCCGGCGTATTGGCGGGATTGCTGTACTGCGCATACCCCAACGATCCGCCCGCTCCACCCGCTGCGGGAGGCACAGTGGCATCGGAAAAAATAACCACAACCCCATCCGCACCCGTTGAACCGCCACCGCCATAGGCATAGTGGTTAAAAGAAACCGTCACTTTATTGCCCGCTGCGGGAAAATAGCGCTGCAATGCAGCCAAAGTCGCCTCGTATGTCAAATTCGAGGTGAGTTGCAGCCGTTGATTCCCTGCGGTAGTGTTAATGACGGGAATAAAAGACGTAGCCCCCATCGAACTGGTTGCCCAATCCGAGCCAAGGCTGGCGCGGTTGAAATGATCCGTAAAGCACACATCACTGGGCGCGGGGGTTAGCACCAGCGTTTGGGTGGCATACGTTCCGTTGCTGCCCGTGGCGGTGCGGGTTCCGGTAAAACCATCGCTGGTCAAAGTTTCATAAGCCAAAGCAGCTTGCACACCACTAGAACCCGAAACGGCACTGGTTTTGGCAGTAGCGGGCGATGTCATACTCGCCTGTGGGGTGATGGTGCTGGCGACTCCGGTAGTGCCGAAAAATGCGATTAAAACCCCGTTGCTATACGACGCAGCGGCATCGGCAGCAATCAATGTGGAATCAATGCCCAGACCGCTTGCCCACGCATTGATAGGTTGATTGGTGTCCACTCCTGCAAAATTACCGAGGATCACCGTTCCCCGCACGGCAGAAGAAAATGTCCAAGTGTAGGTGGCAGATTCGGTCGTCGTATCCGAACGGATTCGCCAATAAATACGTTGTTGAATGCCGTTGTAGCTTTGCGCTACCGCAGTCAATTCTGTCCATCCAGCCGGTGCGGTGATGGTAGCGGTCGAACTGGCGATGGTGACTTGTGCCAACAGCAAATCCGCCCGCGCTGCACCATTGGCCACCGACACGGGCGTGACGACAAGGCTAGTCGCCGCAGCACTGCCCGTGCTTTTGGTGCTAAAACCCGTTGCAGTGATCGCGGCGCACGCATCCAGTGCGGAAAGCAGCAACACCAAGACGGCAATAAAAGATCGAAAGTTCATAATAAAGTTCCCATCTCCGTTAACGTATTGAAATGGAGAAAAGAAGACGTGAAAAGAATGTGACGTTCTAGCGTAGCAGTCCGTCTTCACCTATCCCTACGTTGGTGATGAAGCGTTACACGCGGCAACAAAGAAGTTGCAACCATTTTTTGCTATCTTGGTGATGCAATATCATGCGGTACACGCAGCAATCAACTCAGCAAACCCATTGGAAGATTTTTAGAGTGCGACAAATTTTTCTCGATACCGAAACCACAGGGCTGGATGCGGAAAAAGGTGACCGGATTATTGAAATCGGTTGCGTGGAAATGGTGAACCGTAAGCTCACGGGCAACAATTGGCACCATTACCTGAACCCTGACCGCGATAGCCATGAAGAGGCACTTAAAGTTCACGGCATCACCACCGAATTTTTACAAGATAAACCCCGCTTTGAAGCGGTAGCCGAATCCTTCTTGGAATACGTGCAGGGTGCGGAAATCATCATCCACAATGCGGCGTTTGATGTGGGCTTTTTGAATGCCGAACTCAAACGCCTCGCATTTCCGGCCGTGACGCAATACGTGGGCAGCGTGCTGGATACGCTGGTGATGGCCAAGGAAATGTTCCCGGGGAAGCGCAACGGCTTGAATGGGCTGTGCGACCGTTTTGAAATCGACCGCTCTAGCCGCACGTTTCATGGTGCATTGCTGGATGCCGAATTGTTGGCTGAGGTCTATCTCAACCTCACGCGCGGACAGGACGCTTTGTTGATAGAAGCCAGCGATTCCCCTGAAACCGGAGCAACCACAGGCGTAGCGATGGATTGGAGCGGCGTGCATCTCCCCATTATTCGGGCAACCGAAGAAGAATTAACCGCCCATGCCGAAGTGATGAAGCAGGTGGAAAAAGAAAGTGGGGGGCGGGTGGT
>CALMCD010000215.1 GCA_937863075.1 uncultured Rhodoferax sp.
ACCGGCAAACTTGTTATGCAAGCCAAGGCGATACGATCACCTCAACTGCGTTGTAGTTCGGGTTAGAGTCGCCGCCGTCAATCAATTGCGACTTGACTACTTTGTTCGCTGCGGCGCGGAGCGAGGGCGGGACGACCAAGGTCGTAGGTGTAATACCCAGTGGGCGACCGCCATTGCCGTGGATGGATTGCATCGCAGCAAATGCCGCATCAAATCCATCGGTATCTAATGCTGCTTTGGATTTATGCGCCATTTGCCAAAATCCGAATCCAGCATTACAGCGATAGCGTGCGCCGTATGGGTAAACATCCTGATTGAACACCGTGCTGTTATTAGCGTCGGTAATGACCGTCAATTCTGGTTGTGTCCGCTCTTGGAAGATGATGGGCTTGAGGCTGCGGCTGGTATCTAACAGATACCACGCAGGTTGATTGCCCGTAGTCGTATTAGACACACCCATAGCAGTACCAGTCCCATCGACATTGGGGTATACAGGATGATCATCCGCAAAGAACATCTTATCGTCGTAGCAAAGTGTTGTATGCCCCGCCGCAAGCAAAGCGAAAACCAGTTCATCCGGCAATGTTTTTACTGCCCGCGCCAGCTCTTGCAGCATGGGCGCGTAAATGCCAAGGTTATCGTCTTCAATGTCCGTGCGCTTGACTTCAACCGTATCTTCAAACGTCTTGTTGACGATGGTGTACGCCTTAGCCTCCATATCCTTCGCCTGCCGTGCCCCAATCCACTCCCGCATTTTGGGGAATTGACCCAGCCAACCGTAGGTGTTGGATGCTGTGGAGGATGGGATAAGGGTAGCGATTTGCGCCCAGTTAGTAGGCGTTGCACCAATTGCTTGTTGAAACAGAGTCGAATAGGTGGTGCTGAGTACACCAATCAAATCAGGGGTGATGATTGCCATGATTTCTTATCCTTATTTTTTGAGTTGGGAAAATGCTTCAGCAGTCAATCCCATTGCCTTTGCCGCCGCCATTTCGGTTTCGCTCAACGTTTTGGCTTGTTGCGATTGAGTAGCAGTCACCACGGGTGGCGCACCGGCAGGAGTAACGAGTGCTGGGGCAGTTGCAACGTAGTGCGAAAATCCTTGTGGGTCGCGCTGTGCATAGTTCGTTGCCCATGCTTTAGACGGTTCATTGGGCGGGATTTTTCCGGCGGCGATAGCGCTTTGCACCGCCGTAGTCACTGCGTCCTCAGCAGCCTTTTGGCTTGTTGTAGCCAGTTGGCTTTGCAGCGCGGTGTAAACGTCAATGGGGACAAACTTAGCAGGGTCGGGGTTATCGACCTGTGCCTGCAATGCAGACATTGCGGCGGTTTGTGTGGTGACCATGCCCTTCAGCTTTTCGAGTTCCGCAAAAATTTCATCGGGCGTTGATAGGGTAGGGAGGGTCAACA
>CALMCD010000216.1 GCA_937863075.1 uncultured Rhodoferax sp.
ATGACGACCTTATTATCGGCACGAGGCAGAGGTAGCGGCTGGTAAAAAGTCGGTCAGAAAACCGACCGTTAATAACTTATCATTCCCCAGTGAACCGCCAATGGCATACAGGTTGGTGCTATCGGTTGCCACATACACACCCGTGCCAGGATAGTAGCGATGGTAAATCGCATTGCCACCCATTTGTATCATTTGTTGCGTGGTTTGATTGGGCGGCGACAGTAATTCAGGAATCAGACGCTCTGCCCAACCAAACAAGCAGTTGCTATCGGTCAACAAACCATTGCGTACCAAACGCACCGACAGCGCATTCGCCACCGATTGGTGGTAAGACGCACCATTGCTAAGTGCAACGTACATAGCTTGTGCGGTGTCATCGACAAATCCCGTGCTAGACCACACATTCGCGCCACCGTCATTCGAGAAGATCGTGGTGTTAATTGCGGGTGCAGTGGTTTTGGCAAAGTCCACCAATGTCAGCAATTCTTTCTGGGTTGGTAAACGCCAGTCGGTTTTTGCAGCAAATGTGTTGCTGATTGCTTTGGCATTGACCCACGAGTACACATTAGCTGTCCCTGTGCAGCTTGAACCCGACCATGTTTGACCCGCCAAGCAACGTTGCCACATCAAACCCGTGGGCTTGTGGGTGACCGTTCCATCGCCTGAGTTGGTGTCGTAATCCGCATCAGGACGAGCCGCATTGAGGATACCGGTCGTCAGGCTACCGCGCACCAAGCGCAGGTATTTGGCTTGGGTCTTGGATTCGTTATCGTTACCGTAACCTTCAAAGAAGTACAAATACCATCCGTTATTCACCGTTTGTACGCTGGATGTACTAGACCAGAACATCGCATTGGGGGTATTGGGGTACAGGGTATTGTTAATTTTCGCCGCAGCATTTGGCACGGTGTAATCCACCAACGTACTTAATTCACGAATGGTAGGTACGCGCCAATCAATTTTTCCGTTGAATCCGGTAACGCTATCTACCACCATCGTATTCGCGTTCGTCACTGGTGCTGTATCGGTAAAGGCATGGGTGCTTGCTGTACCTGTACAGGTTCCATTCAACCATGTTTGACCTTCTGCGCAGCGTTTCCATTCCAAGCCGGTTTGGGGGTCGGTGTAGGTCGAACCAATCAGGGCGGTCGTGCCATTGACGACGGTGGAGGTGCTGACATCAAAATTACCCACGCTCGCCGTTGCACCCGATCCAATGGTCAGCGTGGCACGCACGGTCGTAGCGGGATACGCCGATGCCGTGACACGCACTTTCACCACATCGCCATTTTTCACCGCACCCGCCAGCGAAGTCCAATTGCCTTCGTTGATTTGGTATTCACCATTCACGATGCTGATGGGGGTCAGAACCCGTACACCCGTCACCATCACGCTCGGCGATACCACGGTGCTACCCTGTGCCGCATTGGTGATCGGCGCATTGACGAGAGGCTGCATCGAAGTCGGGCTGGTAGAAATCGGCGTAGTCGGCAAGGCACTGCCACGCACCAAGCGCACGGCATAGGCATCACCGGGTAAATTCAACAGGTTATCGCCATTGGCAAACGAAACCAGCCACTGGAAGCTGGAATTGCCCGCAAATGCCGTCTTAGACCACACCACCGAATTTCCATTGTTCGGGAAAATCGTGCTGTTGATGGCAGGGTTGCTCACGCTGTAATCCACCAAGCTGAGCAACTCTTTTTGCGTAGGCACACGCCAATCGGTATAGCTGGCAAAGTTATTTGACGACGGCATTTGAGATGCCTGCGACCACGTAAATAGCTCTGCACTGCCGGTACAAGTCGTTCCATTCCACGTTTGGCCAATCAAGCAGCGTTGCCACATCAAGTTGGTGGGACTGTGGGTGACGGTTCCGTTGCCCAAATCTTTGTAATCCGTTGTAGGACGTGAGGTACTGAACAACGGCAGCGATGAAGAACCGCTCACCAAGCGTACCGCACGGCTTCCGGCAAATCCATCCAAATGCGCCGTACCGCGATTGAATGCCACGTACCACGCCACTGTCGCCGACGCGCCCAATGAACCCGTCCACAACGTAGCATACGCGGGGGTGGCGGGGAACAGGGTGCTGCTGGTGGCAGGGCTGATGAGGGTGTCATCCACCAGTGTCATCAATTCCCGAATGGTGGGCATACGCCAATCACTGATGCCCGCAAAGGGAACCGGATTCGTATTGAAAGTCGCGGCTTGCGATAGGTTGTAAACCGACGGTGTTCCGGTACAAGTGGACAACGTGGAATCCCATGTTTGCCCTTCTAGGCAATTTTTCCAAACCAGCCCATTCTTGGCGTTATACGTTCCCGAGGTGGAGGTAGCCGTCGTGACACTCACTGTGACGCTCACCGGAGCGCCTTGCTGTGTACTGGCATTGCTGCCCGCTACGGTGTAGATCGTGGTCGCATTCGGGGCGACAGAACAGGTGCTGGAGGTAGCAAGACAGCTTGCATCCGACCACTGGTAAGAAACCGTGCCGGGGCTGCAATTCGCGGTCAATGTGACGGCTGTACCGCTATCCTTGATCACGCTATCGGCACTGGAGGTTATCGTACAAACCGGAACGCCCAAAGCACCCAATGGCTGACCACCGCGCACCAAGCGCACCAGCAAATTATTGCTGGGGTAATCGCCATACGCACCACCCGCATCAAAGCTCACACCCCACACATAGCTGGGGTACGTCCACTTCGGTGAACTCGACCACACATTGGCAATCGCTGTATTGGGGAAGATGGTGTCGTTGATACTGGGGCTTGATCGGCATTCTTCCACCAAGCTGCGCAATTCTTTGATGTTGGGTAAACGCCAATCGGTTTTGTTGACATAGGTGCTATTGGTTGCCAGCCTCAAAGCGGTAGCCCAATTCATGGCGGTGGCGGTTCCGGTACAAGTGCCTGAGCTGCTCCATGTTTGCCCTTCCAGGCAACGTTTCCAGACTAATCCGGTAGGGTTGTGGGTCACCGTGCCATCGCCATTATTGGTATAGGCGCTATCGGGGTTCACCGCAGCGATACTGCTTTGGCACGTTCCGGCCTGTGCGGGGTTCGCGTACAGGCTCAAAAAGCCCAGACACAGCAGCGCCACAGCTGAGAGGGAAGGAAGTTGGTTTTTTTGCGTTTTCATTGAGGTATGCCTTTCATCGCCATCCATTCACTTCACCATTTCATTGTCCACCGCGCACTAAACGCACGGCGTACTTGTTGCTCTTTGCACCGAAGTTGGCGTTGCCTTCTTTGAAGTAAACGCTCCAAGCAAAGCTGGAATAATTCGCCAAGGGGGAGGATGCCCACGTATTTCCCGATGGCGTGTTGGGGAAGTAGGTAGCATCGACTGCTGCTTCGGCATTCGCACCACTAAAGTCGGCGATGCTTTCGAGTTCTTTGATGGTGGGCAAGCGCCAATCGCTGAATCCACAAAGTGCCACCGCATTGACATCGGCAACGTATTTTTCGGTATCACAACGTCCGGCGACCAAGCATTCACCCCCATTGGCAGTGCCTGCCGAACCACCATTGGTTGCGGTATTGCTGTTGTACCAGGTGTAGGTTAAATCCTTGCTGCGTGTTAGGGTTTGTGTTTTGACTTCCCACACCAATCCGGTCACGTTATCTTTGGTACACGCCCAATCGGTGACGGCATTATTGGGGTTGTTAAACGCAGTTGCTGCTGGCAGCGATGTGCCGTTATTGGCAATTTTGGTGAAATCAAACCCTGCTCGCCCCCCTCCCGTTTTGGCAAGGGTGTTGGCGGTGTTATCGGAATCGCGTCCATAACGGGCATCTTGGCGCGGATAGGTTCCAGCATCGGCAGCGATCGTGACGCAGGCAGCGGCATCGGCAGCGGCTTTGGCTGCCGCAGCAGCTACCGTGCTGACGGGGGCATTGGCTGCCGCCAGTGCAGTGTTGTAGGCTGTATCGGCTGCCAGATAAGTCGCTCTGGCATCGTTGTAATTGGTGATGTCAATCGTCACATTGTTCGCTGCGGTCAATGCAGCGTTGGCACTGGTAGCGGCTGTGGTGGCATCGGTGGACGCGATATACGC
>CALMCD010000217.1 GCA_937863075.1 uncultured Rhodoferax sp.
TAGTTGCGGCTTGGGTACGTTCTAAAAACATTTCAGAACCTGAAAAATCTTCTGCGTCTAGCGGTTTGGTAAAGGCGATTTTTTCTTTGCGACATACCTCTAAGTTTTCCAAAAAGGTGATGTAGGCTAAATGTTCTAGGAGATTTTCTCCACCCAAAAACTTATCACCTCCACTACCAAAATGCTCGAATACTTGTTCGATACCGCTATCTTCTTCGGTTTCTGTAGGTAGGCGATAAAAACCAAAATCGAAATCGGTTGTGCCACCACCAAAATCGAATACCGCATACGCCACACCTTCGGTCGTCGGTTGAATTTCTAAAACGGGCATTGCAGCGGCGGCATAGGCGGCTGGCTCGCTGGCACGCTCTTCTACGGTAAAACGCTCAAATGCAGGTTGATTCACCAAAGTTTGCGGCAAGCTACGTTGCAAACCGCGACGGAAGGAGGCAAGGATTTTGTCTTTCACTTCACGCGGATAATCTACAGGAAATGTCATGTAGTAACGCAGAAAAATTCCACGCCTGCGCCAGTTGATGGTTAAACCCAAGAACCAAGCATATAACTCGGCTGGATCAAAAGGATCATTTTGGCTAACGGTCAGTGCCTGACCTTTCACGGGATTACGCAATGTAAGTGGTGCTAATTCGTGTTCGCATCCGTTGATTTGGTCGGTTAAGCGAATTTGGGCATTATTTCCTTCACGCAAAGCCCATTGTTTAATTTTGGTGAGGATACTGGATACGACCTTGGTATCGGTTTGATTATTTCGTAAATTATTCAATGCCTCATGCGAACAGCGTACATCACCCCATACAACGCTAGGGCGGTACGCTTCCGATTGCCACGGTTTGAGTAGGGCAGGAAAATCAACAAATTCCAGCACGGTAGGATTTTCATAATGGGCTGGTTTTTCTTTTTCCCAAAAATCAGTTACGCCAATGCGCAGCAACTTACCCACGCCATTGTGTTCAAAGGCAACAACTGTACTACTCGTACCAAAATCAATTGCCACTGCACCCTGTTGCACATCATCGACAGGATTACGCGCCCGTGCTTGCATGGCTTGTAATGCTTGTGCAGATAACCCCCATAATTCCCATAGTCCTTTATTAGGGTCGGTAAAATCAGCCGGTTCTAAAGGGGGGAGTTGTGCAGTTTGATGGTCAATCGGCGTAAAAATTTCCTGAACGGATTTGTACTTATTTACTACCGCATTGATTAAATTATTTTGTTGAACTTCTGGTGAAGCCAATGAATAGGGTGGAATCAATGCGGTCGGTAATAAATTGGTTTTTCGGCTAGTATTAGATGGAAGATAAACAACCCATTGATTAGCTATTGCGTGACTAATAAAAACCTGTAAATTATCTTTAAAGGAATCACAAACCATCAACAAAGCACGGCTATAGTTTCCACTATAAATAGACCCACTAGAATTATCTAAATCGATATATCCACCTTGCACAATATGATAATCTACATCAAATAATCGGTAATTCTGACCAGCCCGCCAAGGATTATTGGGTGTATGGACTGCAAACTGGATAAGCTCATTACTGGTACACGCTCGCCAAGGTTTATTTCCTTGTTTGGCAGTCCAATTACAATATTTAATAACTTCATCCGAAGAACTGGGTCTTTCGGTATGGCGTTCAGCATTCCAAATTAAACCACCTTGGAAAAGCCATTCTTTGCTATTACTTGTATGCTGAGGGGTGCGAATAGCTAAAATGGGATGCGACTTGAGCGTATTACAAAGCTCGGTCATTTGCTTGGTTTGCTGAAGCTGAATCGCTAGAGCAGTTTGCGTAGCTTGCTTAATTTGATTAGATTGAAGCATTTCTTGTTTAGCAATTTCTTGAATGATTTGCTTTTTATACCGCTGTGGCAAAGATTCAAGATGGGGCAGTTTCTCCATCACTGCTTGAACAAGGCTTTTAGAATGGGTGGATGTGGACATAATAGCTAATTTTTACAATGATAATGTGATTATTTCAACTTAATGCAACCAATGGTTTCTTTTGCAATTCACCACCCGTATTACGCAATCCGGGCAACCAAACTGTTTCAATAGTTTGACCTTTTGGCGTTCCACGTTCGTGCTGATCGTGGTGGAATTTCTCTCCGACTGTAGCCGCAACTAATTCGGCTTGGTGTTCTTGGTAACGCAAATTATGCAATGCAAGTAACCCCGTAAAAATATCTAATTCGGAAGGAGTATGTGGACGCTTTTCTTTTTTACAACGATCTTTGAGTCGATCCCAAGCACGCAAAATCTCGCCCCAATCTGAAAAAACTGCCGTTAAACGCATCAGTTGTTGCCCTTCACTCGCTTCTTTATCGAGCAATGCCAATTGTGCTAACTCTTTATCTTTTTGCACTGCCTTGAGTAAAGACAATTCATTTTTCAGTTCATTACGCAAGGGGTCAAGAATCTGTTTTTCTACAATCTTCTCTACCACTCGTTCAACGGGAATGCGTACTTCCTTAACCACTTCTTTAATTACTTCACGGTCGAGGTATTCAATGCGAGTAGGTTGCGGCTGCACTTCCTCGTGCTTTTGAATAACTTTATCAGTATCATCGCCATTAACTATATCCGCAATTAAACTACGAACATGAGGGTCTTCTCTTAAAAGTAATAAAAGGTCTGGATAGGTAATTTTTTCCAATAGTGATCCTTTAATACCTTTGGTAGCATCCTTTTGGAATGCTTCGTAACGTTTTGCTTCATCTTTATTCATGATTTTTTCTCAATTAAATTACGCATTTCTGAGCGTAAAGAAAGTCGGTGGGTGAGAGCACGACACCAATTTATAACACACTCACGGTCATTCTCTGGCAATTGGTTAAAACGCTGCCGTAAAGTGGCAACCGTATCTGCTGACGGTTCAGGAAAAGGGGATTCAATTTTTGGAATTTTGAATGTACCTGCTAATAATGCCAATTCGTCAGGGCGAATCGTGCCAAAGAAATTACGGTAAAACATTGGCAAATAAGTCAAAAGATATTCCATATTAGGTAATGGAACTTTATTCAACTGCGCCCGTAAATTTTCAATTTCTGCTTCTTTTTTGGCAAGGGAAATACGCAAACTGGCAATCACATCGGCAGAATTATCACCAACTGCAATAGTATTATTTTGCATTGATGATTCTTTTTCCTTCACCAGTAGTAAAGGCAATAAAAATTCTTTCAACCAAAGGTCATTTTTTGCACTAAGAATATGTGCCGTATCAAGTGCATCATTAGCAACGGCAGGGGTGATTGAATCGCACAAAGTTTGCAACGATCTATACTCAAACCTATTACACCCAAAATCTTGAAAAGTTTTAGAAAAACTATCTTTCAAGTGTTTTGCATCATCAGCATATAGCACACAGAAATGTACATCCGATAATTCACCTTCTGCATTCAATAGTTCGTTGATTTCTTGCAGAATAGGAAGAATTCCTCGGTCTTCAATGCAGTGGGTGCGTTCACCCTGCAAACGCACAGCCTCCCAAACTTTAGTGCTACCAAATTGGAAGCAAATAGCATAGTCAGAATCGACAAGAATGGCAACTATTTTCATAATTTAAAGGCTTTCATTTCGGTCAAAAGTGCCAAGCGCAATTTACGCTCTTCAATTCTTTGGTTGATGCTATCCAATTCATGGCTTTTAATTTTGGGGACAATTTGAGAAATAAACTCATTAAACAAATGGTGTTCTGTTTTTCCAGCACCTTTGCTCGAATCAATTAAAATCTTGATTTGCTTATCAATAGCATTCATGAATGCTAGTTCTAAATTGATGGCGGGAACAACCGCTTTTTGCAAAACATCACGTAGATTTTCAATGTCCTTATTGATTTCTTTCAATACAGCATCTTCACTTACGCTGCGTAATCGCCCCTGAATAATAGAATCAGGGTTGTATGAAATAAATTCTTGGGTATCGGATTTATTGACAATCTTATCTAAAATAAAAGTTGCAGCAGTTA
This sequence comes from uncultured Rhodoferax sp., assembly GCA_937863075.1. Lineage (GTDB taxonomy): Bacteria > Pseudomonadota > Gammaproteobacteria > Burkholderiales > Burkholderiaceae_C > Allorhodoferax. The sequence goes on from CALMCD010000217.1 coordinate 3,987, forward strand.
ATGCCGCCCTTGGTAAATTGACATTGACTCCTACCGTATCTGCCATACTCAACGCCTTGTTAAGTTTATGAAGTGCATCTTTTGCACTATGACTCTCTGTTGCATTGTGAATCACAATGGGTTTATTTTCACCAATTAACAAAATGTTAATGAGCGCTCCATTGCCATTGCCGTAGTAGTTATCTAGGTAGCGAAATTCTTTTTCTGCTTCCATATATTTGTTTTTTCTATCTTGTCCCAACAAAGGATTTGATATAAGAATATCAAAAATATCGCGCGAGAAGCGTTCAATCAAATATGTAAAACGACCTTCATTGTGTGAAATGCCGACGGTTAGTTTTTGAATAAACTTATCGCACGCTTGTTCAATCTCATCATGCAAAGCCGAACTACCTTCACTTAACATAGCTTTTGTGAATGTTTGCAGAATACGAATTTCAATTTCTTTTGATTTTTCATCGGTCATTTTACGAATGAGATTAGAAAAATCATTCAAAAATTTCCCGTGTAAACGGGTTCGTATCGCTTGGTTAATTTTATCAACGGGCTTATCACGGGTTACACTATCATCCACATCTTTCTTGATGGAATCAACATCTTCTTCACTAATAGGATCAAAACAATTAAAATTTTGAACATCTGCGCGAAATTTATTAGAAAAGTAGGTTTGCTCCCAAATTTCCTGTTTCAAATCAAATTT
>CALMCD010000218.1 GCA_937863075.1 uncultured Rhodoferax sp.
AACGAGGTACTGACGTTGCACACCGCAGCAAGTTGCTCGCGCGATAACCCCTGCGCTTGTCGTTCGCGCCGAAGTTGCTGGGCTAAAGCGGGCATTGAATCGGGATGGAGTTCCATTTTTTTGACCTTATCGGGTCATTATGAATCAATGGTTCATAAATTCGCAAGATTTTGACCTCATAAGGTCAAATTAAACACCATTCAACTCCAACGCCGCCAGTTGCTCCGCCGCCTCATACGCTTGCAGGGCATTGACGACATCATCTAAATCGCCTTCCATGATGGTGAGTAGTTTATAAAGCGTCAGGTTAATGCGGTGATCGGTCAATCGCCCTTGCGGGAAGTTGTAGGTGCGGATGCGGTCGCTGCGGTCGCCGCTACCGACTAGGCTTTTGCGTTCGGCGGCATCTTTGGCGGCACGTTCACTGCGCTCTTTTTCGTGGATACGCGCGGTTAGCACCTTCAGGGCTTGGGCTTTGTTGCTGTGTTGGCTGCGTCCGTCTTGGCATTCCGCCACAATCCCCGTCGGAATATGCGTAATCCGCACCGCCGAATCGGTTTTGTTGATGTGCTGCCCACCCGCACCACTGGCGCGGTAGGTGTCGATGCGCAAATCCGACGGGTTGATTTTGATCGCCTCCGCCTCATCCTGCTCCGCCAGCACCGCAATCGTACACGCGCTGGTGTGGATGCGCCCTTGCGTTTCCGTAGCAGGGACGCGCTGCACCCGATGCCCGCCGCTTTCAAATTTCAACGCGCCATAAACGCCATCGCCGCTACTACTTCCGCTTTCAATGCGAACGACAACCTCCTTGTAACCCCCGAGTTCACTGGATGATTCGCTCACAATTTCAGAGCGCCAGCCTCTTTTATCGGCATAGCGCGTGTACATCCGCAGCAAATCACCGGCAAAGAGCGCGGATTCATCGCCGCCCGTTCCCGCCCGAATTTCCACAAACGCCGGACGCGCATCATCAGGGTCTTTGGGCAGAAGCATCCGCTGCAATTCAGTTTCCAGTTCGGCGAGTTCGGTTTGGCAGGTGGCGATTTCTTCTTCTGCCATCTCCAACATATCCGCCATGTCGGGGTCGGATTGCATTTCTTGTGCGCTGATTAAATCGGCTTCACGCTGCTGAAAACGCGCCCAACGGCTGGCAACGGCGGTGACTTCGGTATGCTCGCGGGAGAGTTTCAAGAACTCTTCCATATTCTTCATAATATCTTCGCGCGAGAGGAGAAATTC
>CALMCD010000219.1 GCA_937863075.1 uncultured Rhodoferax sp.
GTGGGACTTGTAAAACCGGATGTTTGGGCGCGACCATTCTGTGATATGTTCAATTCCTTTGCATTCCTTTGCACCCCTTTGAACCTTCACCTTTCCTTTTGAAACCATGACTACTCCCCAAATTAGCCGCCGCCTTGCCTGCGCGGGCTTGCTCCTTCCTTTGCTGCCGTTGGGTGGCTGTATTAGTAATCCGCTCAAAGCCAAGGTCGTGCCGCGCATCGGTTTGGCGTTGGGTGGCGGAGCTGCCAAAGGCTTTGCCCATATCGGTGTCATTAAAACGCTGGAAGCCAACGGCATTGCGGTGGACATCGTCACCGGAACGAGCGCGGGCGCAGTGGTGGGCAGTTTGTACGCCTCGGGCTTGGACGGTTTTCAGTTGCAAGCCAAAGCCATGCAGCTCGACCAAAGCGATTTGACCGATTGGACGCTCTCCACCAGCGGTTTTATCAAAGGCGAAAAATTAGAAGCCTATATCAACGCCCAACTGGGCAACCGCCCGCTGGAAAAACTGCCGCGCCCGTTTGGGGTTGCCGCAACCGATTTGGATTCGGGGCAGCGCGTCATCTTCCGCACGGGCAATGCGGGGCAGGCGGTGCGGGCATCGGCCAGCGTTCCGAACGTGTTTTTACCCGTATCCATCAGCGGTCGGCGCTATGTGGACGGCGGTTTGACCAGCCCCGTACCCGTCTCAGCCGCGCGTGAAATGGGCGCACATTTTGTGATTGCGGTCGATATTTCCGCCAAACCCAAGGCGGGCAAGGCATCGGGGCTGCTGTCGATGCTCGATCAAAGCATCAACATCATGAGCGCATCCGCCTTGGCAACCGAATTAGGGCAAGCTGATATTGTGATTCGCCCACAGGTATTGGACATGGGAAGCGCCAATTTTGACGCACGCCACCAAGCCATTTTAGAAGGCGAAAAAGCCACCCAAGCCATCATCGCCCAAATCCGCAGCAAACTGCAAAAGGTTACTGCGGATTTGAATTAAAGAAAATCACCCCCAATCCCCCGCCCGATGCCCCATCGTAAATGCTTCTTCAAAAATAGAATA
>CALMCD010000220.1 GCA_937863075.1 uncultured Rhodoferax sp.
GGCCCCACCAGCGGCACGACCCGAATCCCCAAATCATGCGCTGCCCGCACAATCGACGAACCCGGATCGGCAATCGCAGGCATTCCGGCTTCGCTCACCAAGCCCACATCGTGGCCTTGCAGCGCGGCTTGCAGCAGGCTTTTGGCATCAAACGCAGCGGGGTTTTGGTGCGTTTGGTGATCGCCCTTTTTGTGGATGATGTGCGGCAATTCCTGCAACTGCATGGCTTGTAGCGGCACACACAGCGGGTACAGCGTGTGAATACGTTTCAAATAGGCGCGGGTTGATTTGGCGTTCTCGCACACCCAATACTGCAACGCGGCGGCGGTTTGCAGCGTGGCTTGCGGCAGCACTTGTTCAAGGGGCGCGGCGGATTCGCAGCCAAAATCAAGCGGGGCGGGGACTAAATAGAGGGTTCCGAGGGATGGGGGCATGAAAATGGTAGGGGTATAAAAATAGAATCACAATGTATCACCATGACCTACCTTCCCCGCCATTTTGAAGAAACCAACCCCGCCACCTTGCACGCTTTGGTGCGTGACCATCCGCTTGCCACTTGGGTCGTGCAAAGCGAGGGCGAGCTGCTGGTCAACCACATTCCTTTTTTGCTCGATACCACGCGCGGCGAACACGGAACGCTGATTGGACACGTCGCCCGTTCTAACCCCGTATGGCGTACCTTGCAGGCGGAGCGTGTATCGGTTGCTATCTTTACCGGAGCAAACACCTATATTTCACCGAATTGGTATCCGACCAAAAAGGAGAATGGAAAAGCCGTTCCCACATGGAATTACGCCATCGTTCACGCGCACGGTGTGGCGCAGGTGGTGGACGATTCGGCGCGGGTGCTGGACATCGTAAGCCGCCTTTCGGATGTCCACGAAGCCGCCCAGCCACAACCTTGGAAGGTGACGGATGCACCAGCGGATTACATCGACAAATTATTGCGCGGGATTGTGGGCATTGAAATCCCGATTCAACGCTGGGTCGGGAAATGGAAAACCAGCCAAAACCAACCCCCTGAAAATCAGCGCGGCGTAGCGCAAGGGCTGCGGCAGCAAGGGAGCGATGCAGCGCGAAAAATGGCGGATTGGGTTATGCCAGAGCCGCCCGCAGCATCCGGCTCGTGCGAATCAGCGGTAAGCCGATTAACGCCGTAGGGTCATCGCTGTCGATGGCATCCAGCAGGGTGATGCCGAGGCCTTCGCTTTTGGCACTTCCGGCGCAATCGTAGGGCTGCTCGGCGTGGAGATAGGCTTCGATTTCGGCATCGCTCAAGCTATCCACCCCGCGAAAGCGCACACGCACCGCCGCCAAATCGTGCTGACAAAAGCCGCTTTGCAGGCAGACCACCGCCACCGCCGTTTGAAAAATCACCGTTTTGCCGCGCATTTGTTGCAACTGGACGACGGCGCGTTCGTGCGTGTGGGGTTTTCCCAGCGGCAATCCGTCCAAATCCGCCACTTGATCCGAGCCGATGACCACGCTATCAGGAAACCGCTCCGCCACCGCGCGGGCTTTGGCAATGGCAAGGCGCACGGCTAAATCGGCGGGCGTTTCATTCGGTAAGGGGGTTTCATCCACATGCGGCGATTGCACGGTGAACGGAATACGCAAGCGGCTTAATAATTCGCGCCGGTAGGGGGAGGTCGAGCCGAGGATAAGAGGGTGTTTCATTTTCCCCCCCAAATCGCCGCATCCTTACGCGCACATTCGGCATCCAGTTCGGCGATGCAGCGCAGCATATCCTCGCGGCAACGATCCATCAGGGCGGAGGCATCGTTCGGACTCAAGCCCTCGGTGCGGATGGGGGGCAGGGTGCGAATCGCTACCGTTCCGGCGTGCCAACGGTTCAAGCGGATATGCCCTTGGTACGAGCTGCAACACACCGGAACAATCGGCACACCCGCGTTAATCGCCGTTAAAAACGCGCCGCGCTTGAACGGCAACAGCCCTTTGCCGTGGTTGCGCGTGCCTTCGGGGAAAATCCAAATCGAGGTGTTATCGTCCTTCAGCGCGTGCGTGGTTTTCAGCATCGCTTGCTTGGCTTCTTTGGGGTTGGTGCGGTTGATGAGGATATTGCCCGCCAGCCAGTAAATCTGCCCAAAAATTGGCAGCCACATCAAACTATGCTTGCCGACCGTCACGGTATTGGCGGTGACAACGCGGGCGAGTATCAAAATATCCCAGTTCGATTGGTGATTCAGCACCGAGACGCAGGCGCGGGGTTGCGCGTGAAGATGCTGCATATCCACCTCCATTTTGATGCCCATTCCCCACACCCCCGGAATCGCAAATAAATGGGCGCAGCGGCGGGTATTGTCGGGGTTGAAGGGGCGCAGCAAAACAAAAATGAAGCCCATCAAACAGGCAATCGTAAAGCTCACACTAATGTAGAGAAGGCGAAGGGCGTGTAGCAGCATAGGAGGGAAGGAATGGGGGAAAGTGGAAAATGGGGATTTTATTCACCCCAACATCCCCAGAATCGCACCATTGGGTTTTACCACATTCAAACTACTAATTTGATAGCTAACGCTGCAAGGCTGGCGGGCGTTAGCGGGGTTTTTATAGTGGATTTTTAAGCCGGAAGCGAAACGGTTTGCAAAGTTAATTTAATACCCAGTGCTTTCATCACGCGAAAAAGGGTATCGCTGCGCGGGGCGCGTTCACCGGAAAGGCTTTTATACAAACTTTCGCGCGATAAGCCCGTATCCCGCGCCAGTTGCGCCATGCCGCGCGTGCGTGCTATTGCGCCCAATGCCGCACCTAATTCGATGGGGTCACCTTCTTCAATCACTTGGCGCAGATATTCGGTAATATCTTCTTCACTACCCAGATAATTTGCTGTATCAAACACACGGGTTTTGATTTTATTCATGGTAATTCCTTGGCCACTTTTGCTATTTGAATCGCTTTTTGAATATCTTTTGATTGGCTTGATTTATCTCCACCACCCAACATCAAAATAATAGTTCCAGATTTTTCGATGTAATACATACGCCAGCCTGAACCGAAAAATTCGCGCATTTCAAAAACGCCTTCGCCGACGGGTTTCACGTCACCCAAAATCCCCCTGCGTGCTTTGTCCAGTCGCCGAATTAAACGAATGCGGGTAGGACGGTCTTTTAGTCCACTGCTGGCAGGGGACAAGCAACAATATCGGCAGGAGCTTCGCCAAATAACTCCCGCAATTCATCCTCCGTAAACACCCGCGAACGGGTGTGGAAGGCTTTTCCTTCGGGGCCTTCGAGGGAAAATGTTCCGCCGTGGCCTTCAATTACATCAATAATAAGCTGGGTATGTTTCCAGTATTGGTATTGCGCTTTGCCAATATAAAACGGGCAGCCGCCAATATCACCCAAATAAACATCCCCCGCCCCGATGGTGATTTCACCGGGCAAAAAGCAGTTGGCGGCACTGTTATCGCAACACCCGCCGGATTGATGAAACATCAAATCCTTGCCGTATTTGGATTGCAACAGTGCCACCAACTCTAACGCCGCAACCGTGGCTATGACTTTTGGAACTGTGTCAGCTTTTTGCGTCATGTGAAACCCCCTCCCCCCTTGCGGGGTACTCCCCCTTGGCAGGGGGAGAGTTGAAATTGCCACTACTCTAACCCTTTAACTCCCCTCCTTCAAAAGGAGGGGTGGCAGGCAACGCCTGACGGGGTGGTTCGGGGTGGTTAGAAGAATCCCAATTTCTGTTCGCTGTAGCTTACCAACAGATTTTTGGTTTGTTGGTAGTGGTCGAGCATCACTTTGTGGGTTTCGCGGCCGATGCCGGATTCTTTGTAACCACCAAACGCCGCGTGTGCGGGGTAGGCGTGGTAGCAGTTGGTCCACACGCGTCCGGCTTTGATTGCGCGACCCATGCGGTAGGCTACGTTACCGTTGCGACTCCATACGCCTGCGCCCAAACCGTAGAGCGTGTCGTTGGCGATGGCGAGGGCTT
>CALMCD010000221.1 GCA_937863075.1 uncultured Rhodoferax sp.
CTTACAACCAAAATCGCAGCATAACCGGAAATAATCGGAAATCTACTACTTCACCTACTACAGCACTTTATAGTACCCCCCATGCAAGGACTTCACCTAACTGCTGATTTAACGGGTTGCCGCTGCGATGCGGCATGGCTTACCGATGCTGGGCAGTTGCTTGCCTACTGTACCCGTGCGGTGCAGGCCGTGGGTTTGCACGCGGTGAATCAGGTTTCACACACCTTTCCGGCTACAACGCATGGCCTAGGCGGGGTGACAGCTACTATTTTGCTAGCAGAATCGCATTTATGTGTTCACACTTGGCCGGAGTTGCGCGGGGTGACGGTGGATGTGTACGTTTGCAATTTTGGTGATGACCATTCGCACCAAGCCGAGCGGTTGATGGAATGGTTGATTCAGCGTTTTGAGCCGACCGAACTGGTACGCCACCGCATCCAGCGCGGAAATCTACGGGGGGCTACGGAAGCGGCGACAGCCTATGCCTAGCGCGGGCGCGTTCGCAGGCATCGCTACCCTCGGCGAACTCGCGGCAGGGTGAAGGCCGCCATTCGTAGATTCCGCACCCTACTTTTTCTCCTACCGTGCCACTGAGCGCCGCGCAGCGAATGGGGACGTGATCCGTGCCACGCATCCGCATGGTGCTGCCGTTGACTTCTAACGCCAATCCGGTTGGCACTTGCCCGCCCATGTCTTCCATCTCGTACACCGAGAAATCGACACGGAAGCAGGCGCAACACGCCCCGCAGGATGTGCAAGGGCTGGAATGTTCACTCATTTATCGTCGTCCTCGTCTTCATCTTCATCCTCGTCCTCTTCATCCTCCTCTTCGTCTTCTTCGTCGTCCTCGTCTTCATCCGATTCAATCTGCCATTCTTCGACGAGTCGTTCAATGAATTCCGATTCTTCATCCGACAAATCATCCACGCCAATGACTTCTTCCAAATCATTGTGGATTTTGGCAAGCATTTCATTGGAGAGGTGTGTACCCATTAAGGTGATGGATTCTTCCAATAAATCTTCATCATCCATGTGCTTTTTGGCATTGCGCAGGATTTTCTTGGCGCTCATATCCACGCCCAGTTTTTCGAGCGTTTCTTCCATATATTCCGAAATGGCATCCAATTCTTCGTCACTTAAATCACCATCGGCATCGGCGACATTTAAGAATAGCAAGGCAATGCGGTATTCCAGCGGATAATCACCCATTGCATCGAGCATTTCTTCATAATCTTCCTCGCTCATATTAGCGAGTTCGGAATCATAATCGCCGATCACAGATTCATCATCATCCGACCAGTATTCATCGGAATTAAAGTCCATATTTTCCAACTGGCGAATAATCCACGCATCACCATCGTTGTACTTTTCATTCATCATGTAATCGTAGGGAATATAACAATACCCGTTATCGCCCCATTCTTCACCCCATGAATTGCGCACAATAAATACCTGATCGACATCCGAATAACCGACCACCAGCATGGCATGACCATCGTGCGATTCACGCTGCGCCTCTTTGGGGGAAGGAACGGGAACCACGCCCTTTTTACGCTGCTTATCAAATGAAGCAAACAACGATATACCAAAAATAATAGGATACCCTTCCGCTAAACAAGCTTTCCATGCGTCCAGTTTCAGGGGAATATGCACCATATCTTCCACCACAAAATTCGCGGCTTCTTCATAGGCTTCGGCATGGGGTTCTTTGTTGACTTTTTTGATGTTGTAGGGATAAGTATCTTCGGAACACGCGCCGTATTGCTTTAATCCTTCAATTGCATCTTGCACCAAGCAGCCTTCATCTTCAATGGCAGATTCATCCTCTTCGGATTCAATATAGCGGGCGTTATAGTAAATAAATAAGCGGCTAACATCATAATCTTCCCCCGTGTGCATTTTGGCGAGGTATTCATAAGCACCCGCAGTGGCATTGGCAACACAGCTACCTACTTCGCCTTGATCCTCAATTTCCGTCATTTTTTTGCGTAAATCGACCTTGGCGGGCAGTTTTTTATCGGCCACCTGATAAGTTTTGCTACCGGATTTGGGTTTGGCATAACGGTAGCCGGATACAGCACGGGAGCTACCATCTGCGCGTTCAAGGGTGAATGTCATAATAAATAGGTTGTAAACGGTAATAAACGGTAATAGAAAGGCTATCAAAATGATGCAGGCTGGAAATCCTTGGCCTTTAGGAGCCTATTGGGATGGCAAGGGCATTAACTTTGCCGTGTATTCCCAGCACGCCACTGCGATGGAGGTGTGCTTTTTCGATGACACCGGCACATCAGAAACCGCACATTTCACGCTACCAGTGTACAGCCCTAGCAAAGGAGTCTGGCATGGTTATTTACCCGCATCCCACCCCGTGAGTCACCCCAGAGCGGTGTACGGTTTGCGGGTGCATGGCGTGTTCGTGCCGGAACAGGGACACCGTTTTAACCCCAAGAAAATCCTATTAGACCCTTATGCACGGGAGATTGTGATTGATTCGGGGAATATGGCCTCGCACAGTTTTCGGGCGCGGGTGGTGGAAGGTGATAACGATTTTCATTGGGAAGATGACTGCCCGCCCGCCATTCCCCTCACGCAAACCATCCTCTACGAATTGCACGTTAAAGGATTTTCCCAATCCAACCCCGCCATTCCGCCAGCATTGCGGGGAACGTATGCGGGCTTGGCGCATCCGGCTTCGTTGCAGCATCTCAAAAACTTGGGCGTGACCAGTTTATGTTTGCTCCCCGTGCATTTTGCGGTGGACGAAGAGCGGCTGGTACGCCTAGGACTTTCCAATTATTGGAGCTACAACACGCTGGGATTTTTTGCACCCAGCACCCGATTGGCGGCTGGCCTTTCGCCGCGCGATGAGTTTCGCAGCATGGTGAAAGCCGTTCACGCGCAGGGCATGGAGGTGATTTTGGATGTCGTTTTCAACCACACCGCCGAAACCGATGAAAACGGCCCCACCCTGAGTTTTCGCGGGTTGGACAATGCGTCTTACTACCGCCTGCGGTCGGATAACCGCGCCCTTTATGAAAACTACACCGGCTGCGGCAATACGCTGGATATTCGCCAGCCCTGCGTGTTGCAACTGGTGATGGACAGCTTGCGTTATTGGGTCAGCGTGATGCACGTTGATGGTTTTCGCTTTGATTTGGCAACGGTGCTGGGGCGTGGTGATTATGGTTTTGAAGCCAAAAGCGCATTTTTTACCGCCATCGCGCAAGACCCGATTCTGTCGCGCATCAAACTGATTGCCGAGCCGTGGGACATCGGTGCAAGCGGTTACCAAGTGGGCAATTTTCCGGCGGGTTGGTTGGAGTGGAATGATAGTTTCCGCGACACCATGCGCAGTTATTGGTTGCACCACGGTTCACGCGGCACGTTGGCGATGCGCTTGTGCGGATCGTCCGATGTGTTCCACCATCCGCGCCAGCCTATCGAATCGGTCAATTACGTGGTATCGCACGATGGTTTCACGCTGCACGATTTGGTCACCTACAAAGAACGCCACAACCATGCCAATGGCGAGAACAACCAAGATGGGCATCACCATAACCTCAGCCACAATTTGGGTGTGGAAGGTGAAACCGATGATTTAACGGTCAATCGGATGCGGATGCTCATCAAACGCGCCTTGATAGCGACCAATTTACTCGCGCAAGGTACGCCCATGCTGTGCGGTGGCGATGAATTAGGACACACCCAGCACGGCAACAACAACCCGTACTGCCAAGACAATCCCACGACTTGGATTAACTGGAGTCGCGCCGACCACGGCCTGATTGCCTTCACCGCCCATGTGTTGCGCCTGCGCCAACAATACGCTCCATTGGGTCACGCATGGTTGACCGAACGCGACATCACCTGGTTCTTGCCCAATGGTCGCGCCCCACAAGCCAGCGATTGGAATCATCCGAACGATGGCGCACTGGGCTGCCGAATCGCCCACGCACGGGCATCTTTGGTGCTGCTGTTCAATCCTGCGTCCGATTATTGTTATTTCGCGCTGGCTAGCGGATCGTGGAATGTGCTGCTGGATACGCGCTACGATGAAGGGCAAGTTCCCGCAGGCAATTCCCCCGTGCAGTCGGGATATGTTTTACACGGTTATAGTCTCGCGCTGCTTGAATTAAGGAATACACCATGATGCACTCCCCTGAAAATATCACCGTACACGGTCAATCGAAAACGCTGGAAATTGGTTTTACCGATGGGCAGAGTTTTCGGATTCCTTTTGAATTATTGCGCGTTTATTCACCGTCTGCCGAAGTGCAAGGGCATGGCGCGGGACAGGAAATTTTACAAACCGGTAAACGCCACGTCACCATCGAAGGAATTGAACCCGTCGGCAATTACGCGATACAAATTCGTTTTTCCGATGGACACGATACCGGTTTATTTACATGGGATTATCTGCATCTGATCGGCACAGACCAAGATAAGATGTGGAAAGCATATTTTGAACGATTAGAAAAAAATAATACCAACCGCGATGATCCCATGCCGGAAAAATCAGGTGCTGCTTGTGGCAAGCATTAATTGTTCAATGGCGCGTGGATAAATCAAATGTTCTTGCGTGAGAACACGGGCGGCGAGGGTGTCGGGCGTATCGTCCGGCAATACGGGGACGACGGCTTGCGCCAAAATCGGGCCATGATCCAGCTCGGCAGTCACTTGGTGAACCGTTGCGCCGGCAAACTGGCAACCCGCCTCAATCGCGCGTTGGTGCGTGTGCAACCCCGGAAAAGCGGGCAGCAGCGAAGGATGGATATTCAGCAAACGCCCTGCATAATGTTCCGCAAAGCCCGCTGTCAAAATCCGCATAAAGCCCGCCAGCACGACGAGTACCGGTTCATGGGGCTGGTCGAAGCGGTCGATGACCTGCATGAGGGCGGCATCAAAATCTTCGCGCGATGAATAGGCTTTGTGGTTGACAACCTCGGTCACAATCCCTTTACCTTGCGCAAAAATCAGCCCTTTGGCATCGGCCTTATTGCTGATGACGGCGGCGATTTGGGCATTCAATCGCTGCTTCCAATGGTCGCGCTCGGCGGTGCGGACGATGGCTTCCATGTTGGAGCCTGTGCCTGAAATCAAAATAACAATGTTTTTCATGAATCCGGTTCGATAAATTATGACTTCTCTTACTTTAACCCCCATTGAAGCCCGCGTACTGGCGACCCTGATGGAAAAAGCGCGTACCGTGCCGGATAGTTATCCGCTGTCGCTCAATTCCCTGATGCTGGGTTGCAACCAAAAAAGCAGCCGCGATCCGGTCATGAATCTGACCGAAGCCGATATTGCGACCGCATTGGATTCGCTGCTCTCACAAGAACTGGTACGGCAAAATACCACCGGGCGCGTCGCACGCTACGAGCATAATTTTCAGCGCGGTGTGGGGGTTTACGAACAAGCCGCTGTGCTGCTGGGCTTGCTGATTTTACGGGGCGCACAAACAGCGGGCGAATTGCGCCTGAATGCCGAGCGTTGGTATCGCTTTGCCGATATTTCCTCAGTCGAAGGATTTTTGGAAGAATTGCAAGAGCGTTCAGCGGAAAAAGGCGGTGCGCTGGTCGTCAAACTCCCCCGCGCAGCCGGAATGCGGGAACAACGCTGGGCGCATTTGCTCTGCGGGGAAGTGGATATTGCAGCGCATACAGCGACAACATCGGCAGCATCCGCCGCCCCTGCAACCTCCGCCACCGCCGAACGCATCACCGCTTTAGAAGCCGAAGTAGCCGCTTTGCGTGCCACCGTGCAGCGTTTGTGTGATGAATTGGGGATATCCGCGAATCCGGCTACGGAATAACCGCCTCTGCCTGATCTTTATCGGTAGTTTGGCGGATGTTATTGCACCAGCGCACAATCTGCTCGCAGCGGATACGGGTGTCTTCCACCATCATGGTCGTGATGGTGAAGGCCAAATCGTAGTCGGCTAACACCTGCATCCGCTTGATGAGGGGCAGCATTTTGGCGATACCGTTGGCTTGGGTGCGGGCGGGCTGGTTTTCTTCCCCTTCCGTTCTGCCATACGCCACCACCCGACCGATGACGGCTTCATACGCATAATCTTTGCTGCGTGGAGGGTGGAGGGAATCGCTGCGAAGCGGCTTGAATGTCTGCGCCACGCAATGCAGCGTAGCAAAATAGAAGCGAGAGAGCGCAGCACGCAGAACCGCCTCATCCTGCGTTTGTGCATGAAGTTGCTGGAAATGTTGGGCAAGCGCGAGCAGTGCGTGCGAATTAGTCGGCATGGGGATTAGGGGGGGGCAGTTCGTAATGCAGTTCAACCGACATTAGACTCGGATTCCAATCGGGTTGACGAGAAAAAACGTCCGCCAGTTGCAACTCCATCACCATTTCTTCGTTCAGCGTTCCGAAGAAATAAATCGCCAACAGACCCGATTCGCTGCCATCGGCATTCTTTTCGGCTTTCACTTCCCAGCGGCGAACCCTTTTTTGATTGTGCCGCAGCACATCGTAGGCCGCAGCGATTTCCCATTCCAAACGTTCCTGTTCAACGCCTAGCCGTTTGATGGCCTGCGCCCGCGCGAAATACGACGTGATACGAGGGGTGAGCGTGCCATTTTTGCTTGTGTTTTCGTGCAATGCCGCCACGCGGTGCAGTTGCCCGTTATAAAAAAAGCAACGAACGGCGAAATTCATCAGGCTGGTGTTTTTCGGAAAAAGATTCAACATCTTTTTACACACCGTAGCCGAACGCTTCAACTGCACCACACGGTCGTAGGTGACTGCTGCGTTGTGGTGCATTTCGGCACTGGGGTGGAGGCGCAGCGCGTTTTCAATCCAATAATGGACATCGTCTGCATCCCAGCGCAGGGCGGCAATTCCTGCTTTGACCATGGAAGAAGAAGCCGCATCCACCTTGGCGAGGGTATCGGCTTCACGTTCCAGTTGGCGCAAAATCGATTCATCGGGAACCTCATCCGTCCCAAAAAACCGTTCCAGACGGTTGAATAAGGTATTGGCGACGGTGGGGGATACGGCTGCGATAGTCATGGTTTATTCTACGGTCACACTCTTAGCGAGGTTACGCGGTTTGTCCACATCCGTGCCGCGTGCGCAGGCGGTATGGTAGGCCAATAGTTGCAGCGGAACCACATGCAGCATCGGTGACAGTGCGCCGTAATGCTCCGGCATACGGATAACGTGCATCCCTTCGCCGCTTTCGATGTGGGAATCGGCATCCGCCAGTACATACAGCACACCGCCCCGTGCGCGGACTTCGTGCATATTGCTTTTGAGCTTTTCCAACAACGCATCATTGGGCGCAACGGTCACGACGGGCATGGTATTCGTCACCAGCGCGAGCGGGCCATGCTTGAGTTCGCCCGCAGGATAGGCTTCGGCGTGGATGTAGCTGATTTCTTTCAGTTTCAACGCCCCTTCCAGCGCAATCGGGTAATGCAGACCGCGCCCCAAGAAAAGGGCATTTTCCATTTTGGCGAAATCTTCCGCCCACGCAATCACCTGCGGCTCTAACGCCAACACCGCTTGCAAAGCGATAGGGAGATGGCGCATGGCTTTGAGGTGTTCTGCTTCATCCGCTTCGGTCAACAGCCCACGGCTTTGCGCCAATGCCAAGGTCAGCAAGAACAATCCGGCGAGCTGCGCGGTAAACGCTTTGGTCGATGCCACGCCAATTTCAACCCCCGCGCGGGTGATGTAAGACAGTGCGCATTCCCGCACCATCGCGCTGGTGGCGACATTGCAAATGGTGAGCGTCTGCGTCATGCCCAAACTTTGCGCATGGCGTAGGGCGGCGAGCGTATCGGCGGTTTCACCGGATTGGGAAATCGTCACCACCAGCGTGCGCGGATTCGGAACAGAATCGCGGTAACGGTATTCGCTTGCCACTTCCACTTGGGTCGGGATTTTGGCGATGCTTTCCAGCCAGTATTTAGCGGTACAACCGCTGTAATAACTGGTTCCACACGCCAGAATGAGAATGGAATCAATGTGTTGGAAAACATCGGCAGCGCGGGCATTCGCACCATCGAACAATTCCGGCACGATGCCTTCGACACCCGCCAGCGTATCGGCAATGGCGCGGGGCTGCTCGAAAATTTCTTTCTGCATGTAATGGCGATAGGGGCCTAGCTCGGCGGCTCCACTGTGCGCCAACACGGTTTTGACGGGGCGTTGGGCAGGCGAAAGGGCTTGAAAGGTTTTATCCAGCAGCGCGTATTGTCCGAGTTGCAAATCAGCGACATCACCCTCTTCAAGGTACACGATTTGATCGGTGACTCCAGCCAATGCCATCGCATCGCTGGCGAGGAAATGTTCTTGTCCATCCTTGCCTACGCCCAAAATCAGCGGCGAACCCGCACGCGCTCCGACCAGCCGATGCGGTTCGTCTTTGCAGAAAACAGCAATAGCGTAAGCACCATGCAAACGGGGGAGGGCGGCTTTTACGGCTGCTAACAAATCACCATCGTTCGTATCGTAGAGGCTATCAATCAGATGGGCGATGACTTCGGTATCGGTTTGGCTTTGAAACACATAGCCTTTGGCGGACAGTGTGGCACGCAGCTCATCGTGGTTTTCGATGATGCCGTTGTGAACCAGCGCAATGCGTCCGGCACGTTCCAAGGCATCCGCACCCGTACCGTGGCTGAAATGGGGATGGGCGTTGTGTACGACCGGAGCGCCATGCGTCGCCCAGCGGGTATGCGCGATGCCTGTGGTTCCGGTGAGCTGCCCGTTGTCGATTTGCGCTTGCAATTCCGCGACGCGAGAAGTGCTACGCGCCCGTTGCAAACCACCCGCATGCACCGCCACGCCACAGGAGTCATAACCCCGATATTCCAAACGCGCCAAACCCTGCACCAGCACAGGAACGATATTTTTCGTAGAAACCGCACCAACAATTCCGCACATAAGCAAAAACTCCTAAAAAGTGAATTCGTGCAATGGTAGGGGGATTGTTGGGGGTTGTAGGGGTTAAGAGGTTGGATTTGGTAATTTTTTGAAATTTACCCATTCACCGACCCCCCCCGTAAACCACGGCAGCCAGTGCGATTCAAGCCCCCCAAACGGCAATAGTCGGGATAGTTGCAATACCGGAAGGCACATCTTTACGCCAAATGCGTTCTTCCCAAGGGCTAGTGGGGCGACGATCAAAGATCACCAAATGGGCTTCATCGACACCGCATTGCTGGGCATAGTCGGCGGTTTGCACGATACCTTCGCGCTCCACTGTTTCTAAACTGCGATTGTTTTTCAATAATTTCAGTTCAATCACCACTCGCTGCACAGGCCCTAAAAATCCTTGTTGTTCATCAATAGGCCACTCAATCAAAAGGTCGGTACGCTTCAAACCTAAACCGTATTCACGACTAATGCGCCCGCCACCGTTCACAATGCGTTGCAAGAACGCTTGCATTAAAAGTTGTGGCCCCGCTT
>CALMCD010000222.1 GCA_937863075.1 uncultured Rhodoferax sp.
CACCCGATACAATCCCCCCGTTGGTTCTCGCAGCGTGGTTCACACGGTGCAGTTCAACGGGAAGCAGGAGGGAATATCCGCCTTGGATACGCCTAACCTGCGCTGCCCCCGCAACGGTAAGTGGATGAATCGGGTGTTTTATGCCCCTCGATTTCGTTCTCATCAATAGCCACTGAGCGTTTTGAACACGCGCTTGGGAAGGCGATGGGAATTGTTCCACCAGCCCGGATACCGGCCAACACGGTGGTTGTATGCTGTTTGCTATTTTTTTAGTAGCTGCAACCGTAATGCCCATGCGCTTTCGGGGAAGATGGCGAGGGTTTTCTGTGGTATTTTTTCGCTATGAAATTTTCAGCTATTCCTTTGGCTTGTGCCTTGCTGTGCGGCGCTTCTGTGTCGGCACAAACCCAACTCCCGACCCAAGTGGTCACCGCTACCCGTGTTTTAACCCCCGTGACGCAAGTGATCGCCGATGTCTCCGTGATCGACCGCGCGGCGTTGGAACTGGCGGGTCAATCCTCCCTGCGCGATGTGTTGGCGACCCAGCCCGGCGTGCAGTTGTCCTCTAATGGCAGTTACCGCTCCAACACGGGCGTATTTTTGCGCGGTGCAGCGAGTTCGCAAGCGATTGTGATGATTGATGGCGTGCGCGTTGGCTCGGCGACTTCGGGCATGGCGGCGTTGGAAAATATCCCGCTGGAACGCATTGAGCGTATCGAAATTCTGCGCGGAGCATCCTCTGCCCTCTACGGTGCGGACGCGGTGGGCGGAGTGATTCAGATTTTCACGCGCTTGCCGGAAAAAGGTTCGTCCTCCGAATTTAGCATCGGTAGCGGGAGCGATGGACAGCAGCACATCAGCGCCTCGGCACGCGGTGGCTCGGAACGCTTTGCCTACAGCCTTGGCGTTTCGCGCGAAAAGGCGACGGGAATTAGCGTACTCGTTCCCGCTGCGGGCAATTACAACCCCGACGAAGACGGTTTTACCGCCACCAGCATGGATGCCCGCTTCACCACCGTGCTGAATCGCCAACACGCCCTCACGCTCGCACTGCTGCGCAGCCAAACCGATTACCAGTTTGACGGCAAACCCTTCCCCAATCCGCTGGCATTAACCGCTTTGACCACGGACGCATGGACGAAAACCACCTTAAATCACGCCAGCCTGAAATGGGACGCGCAATGGTCGGAGCGTTGGAAATCGACTTTCACACTGGGCGGCAGCGAAGATCAATCGGTACAAGAGTACTACCGCACCAGCGATAACGCCTTGGGCGGAAGCAGCCAATTCAACACGCTGCGCAAACAGGCAACGTGGCAAAACGATGTGCGCTTCGGTAAAGACGTGCTGACCGTGCTGCTCGAAAACCGCAACGAAACCATCGACAGCACCACCGCCTACACCGTCACCAGCCGCGATGTACGCAGCGCGATGGCATCCTACGCTTGGAACACCGAAGAATGGAACGCGCTTTTCATCGCCCGCAAAGATGAAAATTCGCAATTCGGTCATTTCAATAACTGGTCGGCGGCTGGTGGGTATCGCATTACACCGGCGTTCCGGTTTGTCGGTAGCATTGGAACGAGTTTCCAAGCACCCACCTTCAACCAACTGTATTACCCGGGCTACGGCAATACCGCGCTACAACCGCAGCAAAATCGCGCGACTGAATGGGGTTTCAAATACCAAGAAGGGTTATTTAGCGGCAGTGCGCTGGTTTACCGCAACGATATTCAAGGGTTCATTTTGCCCGC